>JBKEBB010000080.1:0-10469 GCA_047972845.1 Bacteroidales bacterium | reverse complement strand
CCTCCCTATCGTCCTGATTTTGATGTAATTCCTATCGCCTGGGTTGTTTCAATCCATTTTTTTGGTGTTAAAACAAAACTGTTCAGTCCCGCTTCTCTTCTAAACCCGTCGAATTCGACGGGTTTAAAATCCGGGTTATGGATGGTTTCCCACAAGCCAAGCAATTCTATGGTATTTCGGTTACGCATCCAGTTTTTAATGACATCATCGGCATTATTTGGATTTTTAAACTTAGCAATATCAGTAATGGATACATAGTCACTCTCCGCAATATTGATAATTGCAATTTCTTTGTCCTTTACGTAAATTTTTGCCATAATCATGTAACGCTTTTTATCATGTAAATCCTGCCTTAGACCATGGTCGGGGAGGAAGATTTTTTTTTACTCTTCCAATTCAGCATTCTCGTTAGCACCAATGTTCTTAATTTTTGAATCTATAAAATTCCATTCATCCTCTGTTATTCCCCATCTCTTCCTAAGATCTTCGTCGGTATATATTCCCTCATATTTACCTAAGTCAGGAATAAATCTAAAATTACCCCTTGTTACATCCTGAGAAATAACAGTTTGTAGTAGAAGAAAACGAATTGTCTTTGTGAAAAGATATGTTTTAAATGATTCAACCTCATTTTGGGTTCTTGTCGAAAATGCAACCAGCCAGGACTCAGTACACGCCTCTCCTGGTTTTGCGATTCGGGTATTTCCATCGTAATAAAACCCCACAGGTTTAGAAAAGTCAGTTTGTCCGGCAATTGGAGCTCTTGGTATCAGAAGTTTGTATTTATCTAATAATCTATAATTATCAATTAACTCTTCTTCCTTAATATACAATAAGCCTTGTTTTTGTGTGAAGTAGCAAGGAATACCTGAATTTGAAGGTTTATGGTGTCCCCTTACTCCAAAAGGTCTTGACGGAGAAACGACTTCGGATAATGTTTTCCCCCCATTTTCTTTTTTTGCTTCAATTTTTCGGATAATAGGAATTGCTTTGCTGTGGCGAATAAATATTGGAAACTCATTGAGTAATCTTTCGGAATATTCTTCAATGCCATTCACGAGATTTTTCACCTCGCATGTGCCCGGATTATCTCTATCCCATAAGAAATAGCAAATACCTCCGGCTACATCTACTCCGGGAAATATGTCGTTTGAGTTTTCATAATCGACAAGTTTTCTTATTCTACTATCATTCAACATTTCGGCACGGAATTCATCGAGTCCTTTGCCTCCTGCGTACCAGCGTGCAGGAATAATCATTGTCAAGTATCTTGGTTTTAGTTTCTTTGCTTGCTCTATAAATTTGTGGTATATAGGACTCGCACTTCGACCATGGCCTGCATCGCTCAGTTGATAAGGTGGATTCCCAACGATAACGTCAAATTTCATATTGAATATGTTGTAAGGGTTGTCTGTGTGAATAAAATTGTAGGCGTATGTTTCCAAGGCATCTTCTCGGTCGTACACCTCTTGGCTTGCACTGCAATAGGTACATTTACCGTTTTGCCATGTGTGTTGCATTCGTTGGTAGCGAATGTTCCCTTGCTCGCTCTCAAAGGTTTCGCAAATCGAGTATTTGCCATTGGCGATTTTGGAGCAATACACACTTCTGCGGCTTAATAAACTGGTTAAATCGGTAATGGCAATTCCATAGAGTTGTTTGCCGAAAATATGGTTAATGCGTTCTTGTTTGTCGGGAATTTGGATTTCCAATCCCTTCATCAGTCGTTTAGCCATCTCTCTCAAGAATACACCACTTTTTGTAACAGGGTCTAAAAATTTGGCGTTGGGATTGCTCCATAATTCTTGAGGTAGTAAATCTAACATATCATTTACTAAAGCAGGTGGAGTAAATACTTCGTCGTTGCTTAGATTTGCGAGGCAGGAGAGAACATCGGGGTTATAGTTCGTTTGTGTCATCTTCTCCAAGTTTTAAGAAATGAATGAGAGGGAAGTCCTTTATGGGTTCGTCAATGGTAGCGGCATCTCCTTCGTCATTGAATAGTGAAAACTGATGCGATTTCTCCACCAAGAATTTAAACATATAATCCCTGCGTTTTAGCATAGAGCCGTTTACAGCACTCCATTCAGAAAATACGATGGGTTGTTTGGTTTCTGGATTGGTAAAGTCCAATGCATCTCCCCAAAGAATGTTTCTGTTCAATATAAACAGGACAGAACGAATGCATTCATTTTTTACCTGCTTGAATAGGTTTGAATACCAATCGGTATAAATTCCAAACAAACGATCCCGGCATTCTCGGGTGTTGTCTTCTAAAATGTCCACGCCGTAGATACTTGATACCCCGATTACCGAATAGCGTTCCCATTCGATTTGACTTTTTCCGTATCGCTCGTCAACCACCTTGAGTTTTCTGCGAAGTACTTCTGCCAAGAAGTTTCCGTTACCGCAGGCAGGTTCCAGGAAACGGGAGTCAATACGTTCCGTTTCGTGTTTCACCAAATCAAGCATAGCATTTACTTCACGTTGGTTTGTAAAAACTTCACCGTGGTCTGTAACTCGCTTTTTAGATTTAACCTGGTTGTCTTTGTATATTTCTTCCCCCAATTTAGTCACACTTTATTGTTTTATTATAAGCCGTTTAAGGTACTTATTTTATCTGAAATGGTTTGCAGAAGTTTGTAATTTGCAAATATACAAATATATGTCAAGAACGTGGAATAAATAACAACAAGTTGTTAGGCTAAATTTGTTATTATTCTGTGCTCCTAAATAGATGCTTCCCCTTTAAAAGCATATTTCAGCGATACACTTTTCCAAGGCAATGTGTTGCTGAATTGTTTATAAGGCACAAAAGAGCCATTACGACGTTGTTCTATTCATTCTGGAAATGCGAAAGCGCTGATGACTGTGGAGCCATTCAAGAGTGATTCAATGCAAAGGGTACCCTATTCCGGTATTGTTTGCATAGAATCTATTTTATTTGAGTGGGTTTTTCGCTCTGTGTACTGATTTGAGAGCTGATAGATTCGTTGCGCAAGTCTGACAACGGATATGCCAGTTTGTCGGTTTGGCACGCTATTTGCTTTATTCAGGGACAAACGTAGCTGTGACGAGCTCACTCTATGGAAAGCTTCTGAATGAATACAAAGAGAGGCACTAAGCGAAACTATGTTTGCTTGGCGCCTCTCTTTGTTATATCGTACCGAATGATTACGGCTCCATGATTACCTCGGTGAGGTTGCGTTGGGTAAGGATCTGTTGGATCAAAAACGCCACCTTCGAGGGAGTGATTGATTGGAGGGTTTGTTCGTAGCCGGCAGCCATGTCTGCATCCCATAGGTAGTAGGTGTTCATTGCACTGAGCCAATATCCGTTGGTGCGGAGATTTTGAGCATGTTGTTTGAGCATATACTCCTTGGCTTTGGCGAATGAGTCTTGGGCAGGGCCCTGAATGGACATCTCCTTCAGAATCTCGTGCGCCTTCTTGAGAAGTTGGTCGCTCTGCTCCTTGTTGGTGTCGAATGCGATTTGAAGCATGCAAAGATCTTTCGGTGGGGAGGGGGTGATGGTTCCGCTGACAGAGACTCCGTAGGTTCCTCCCTGCTCTTCCCTGATTTTCTCCGTATAGATGATGTCGAGCAGATTCTTAAGCATACTCATTGTTATCGCATTCTCGAGCGAATATTTGATCTTTGCCGAATAGACCGCGGCCACTGTCACCTTTGGTGTTTGCATATCACGTCTGAATCGGTTTTCAACGATTCCCGAACGTGGATACATCTTGAGATCGCGGTATGTTTCAGATTCACCCGGGTCTTTAGCAGGGGCGATTAACTTGGCAAGGAATCCTTTTCGAGCCTTACTGTTTTTAGAAACCTCGCTTCCCTTTAGGGCTCCGATGTATTGTTCAACCAACGGTTTCAACTTCTCTTTGTCAATGTTTCCAACGAATAGGAAGGTGAAGTCGGAGGCATATTTGAAACGGTCGCGTTGGATACGCATTATCGACTCATAGTTAATTCTATCGATATCTTCCGATTTCAATCGTTTTGCCCTGACGTTGTTGGGGAAAAGAGAGGCGGTGAGTGAATCGCCGAATATGGTCATCGGGTTCATTTCGTTGTTTTGCAAATAGTCTTTAAGTCGGTCCGTGTAGGAGCGGAAGGCATCTATATCCTTTCTTGGTGCAGTGAAGTTGAGATAGACCAACTGCATCATTGTCTCCAGATCTTTGGGTGAACACGACGCGTTGACCGCCTCGGAATAGGTGTTGAGTTCGAGCGAGGCCCCGGCACGTTTTCCTGCAAGCAGCTTTTGCAGATCGATAGCACTGAAGTTGGCCAATCCTCCCAGAGAGATTATTTCGTTGAAGGTTTTAATTTCGGGTGCATTAATGTCTGCCACCAAGGAATTTCCTCCTAAGCTGACGGCTTTCATCATAATCTCATCCTCCTTAAAGTCGGTTTTCTTGATTACAACAGTAGCTCCGTTTTCGAGAGTCCAAACCGTAGCTCCGAATCGAGGATCTTCAACCGTATGGACAATCTTCTTTCCATGTGGGGGATGAGCAATAAGGGGTTGGTTGAGTACCACATCGTCATAAGGATCAAGGTCGATGTCTTTTACCATGTCGTAAATGGATAGGATGTCGGTATTGGTAGGGGTGGTAAATCCTTCCTTCTCGGGGAATTGCATGGAGATAGCCATATTTTTGTCGCCGATGTAGCTTTGCATCACTTGGTTCACCTGTTCAACAGGAATTTCTGGAACCATTTTTTTATACAGCTTATACTCGATCTCGATACCCGGAATAAAGCCTCCGTTTAGGAAATGATCGACATATTCCTGTACGTAATCGGAATTGGTATGCTTGTTTCTTTCATTGAAGGCATTCTCGTATCCGCTTAGAAACTGAGCACGGGCACGTTCGTATTCGGAGGCGGTGAATCCGTGTTGTTTGAACCGTTGTACCTCTTCCATAATTCGTTGCAGTGCGATATCGCTGTTCGTTTCGGCACAAATGGCTCTGATGGTAAAGGCATCTTTGGTGGCAGAGATGAAGAATCGTCCGTCGTCGGCTCTTGCGGCGATGAAAGGAGGGTTGGGCTTTTGACCGATTTCGTCCAGACGGGAATTGAACATGGAGGATGTCACAGAGTAGATGTAGTTCATCATAGCCGCGGTGACGGTGTTTCGCATCTCTTCGGGGATGACGTTGTGTTTATAGTAAACCGTTACTGACGCGTTGGGGAGCTCTTTATCGACAGCGATGGCCACAATGGGGTCGGTATTGTCTTGTATTGGGAAATAGACACGTTCGGCAGGTTTCTCGTGAGGTTCAATGCTTCCGAACAGATGCTTCACTTTTGATTCCATGAGGTCGAGATCAAAATCGCCCACAACGATGATTCCCTGTAGATCGGGTCGATACCACTTATGATAGTAGTCGCGTAGTTCTTGTGGAGGGAAATTGGCGATGATAGCCGTGTCGCCTATCGGCATGCGGTTGGCGTAGCGAGAATCGGGATAGAGTTGGGGAATCAGTGATTCGTAAATTCTCATCTGTCCGGTGTTTCGAGTGCGCCACTCTTCGATGATAACGGGTCGTTCGGCCTCAATCTCGGGTTCGTTTAACGCGATCGCACAAGCCCAATCGTGTAGTACCAAAAGGCAACTGTCGATGATGCTATTGCGGGAGGTGGGAATGTCACTGAGGTTATATACAGTTTCGTCAAACGAGGTATAGGCATTGACATTCGCTCCAAACTTGGCTCCGATTGACTCGAGGTAGTTGAGCATCGATTTGCCGGGGAAATGTTTTGTTCCGTTGAAGGCGAGGTGTTCTAAGAAGTGAGCAAGTCCCCGTTGATTATCTTCTTCCTGCATGGAGCCCACCCGTTGCGCGATGTAGAAATCAGCTCTGTTGCGAGGTTCACTGTTTTTGCGGATATAATAGGTAAGTCCATTAGCCAGCTTTCCATAGCGCAGTTGAGGATCGATAGGAAGAGGGGTGAATTCGGTCGACTGTTGCAGTGGTTGGGCAAAAGCGGCAATGCTAAATATTGCGGCAAGCAGAATGATAAGGGGATGCTTTGTCATACGAGAATGTTTTGCTCAGTTTCTTGTAGATATTAATTGTATTAAGGGATAAGGTAAATACATATGCACCGGGCTGCACCCTGAGTAAAAGTATGCAGTCCGGTGAAAAGAATCAGTTGACCTTCGGTTTCTGACCCTGTAGAATGGCATTGTATTTGGTGTCGTCGTTGATGATTTCAATGGCCTTCAAGAATGATTCGTTGTCTTGATTCATGACCTTGAAATATTCCGACATTTCAAATAGATCGCGAGCAATAAGCGCTTTCACTTGTAAGCCGATCAACTGTTTTGATTTGGCGAATTGGTCTTCGTTCTTGGTAATATTTTCCTGCTCTCCCATTTGTATGAGTCGGTTGAACATCTCCTCAGTTACGTTGAACTCGGCATTGAATTTTGCGAAAGAGGAGAATCGTTTTTTCAATTCCTTTTGATTCTCATCGTAATAACTCATGCAAAAACGGTTGAGGGCCCCTCGTGCGACGATATCACGGTGATAATCGGTGTAGCGGGTGGTGTCAAAAGGTACAAATATATCGGGCATTATGCCACCACCACCATAAACGGTACGTTTGTTGATGAGTGTGTTGTATCTGAGTGAATCGGGGAAATGAATGCTGTCGGCAGTTACCATTTCGCCTTTGTTGTAGCGGTTGATCAAGTCGAGCGCATACGCATCTTTTCCGTCTTCGTAGGGTTTTTGAATGCTTCGTCCAGTGGGAGTGTAATAGCGGGCAACGGTAAGTCGGATCATAGAGCCGTCGGGCAGAGGTATAGGTCGTTGAACCAATCCTTTTCCATAACTTCTACGGCCAATTACCACTCCACGATCCCAATCCTGTAGGGCACCGGAGAGAATTTCGCTGGCAGAGGCCGAACTTTCATCGATCAAAACCACCAGTGTGCCCTCTTTGAATATCCCTTTTTCAGTGGATACAGCTTCATCACGTTGTTGTTTATTTCCTTCGGTATATACAATTAAACGATCGCCCGTGAGAAATTCATCGGCAATCTCGATAGCGGCGGATAGATAACCACCTCCGTTGCCTTGAAGATCGACAATGAGATTCTTCATACCCTGTTTTTGCAGAAGTTTGATGGCTTCCACCATCTCATCGTGGGTAGTGGCTCCGAAACGACTCAAACGAACATATCCGGTTGTTTTGTTAGCCATAAAAGAAGCATCGAGACTTACGATGGGTATTTTATCACGAATAATGCGGAAGGTGATCAGGTCGGGAACTCCACGACGAAGCACTTTGACTACTACTTCGGTTCCTTTCGCTCCTCTTAAGCGGCGCATGATGTCGGTATTTACCATTTTAACACCTGCTATAAGGGTGTCGTCAACCGTAATGATACGGTCGCCTGAGAGAAGACCAACGCGTTCGGACGGGCCACCGACAATGGTTTGAATCACAAAAAGGGTATCGTTGAGCATGTTGAATTGAATCCCTATGCCTTCGAAGTTACCTTGCAACGGTTCGTTAAGCTGTTTAACCTCGGAAGGCTCCATGTAATCAGAGTGAGGATCGAGTTTGCTTAACATCCCCCGAATGGCGTCTTCTACCAGTTTGGTCTCGTTGACATTGTCAACGTATAGAGAATTGATTGCCGATTCGGCAATGATGAGTTTGCGCATATCTTGCGTCATCTGCTGTTGAGCCGACAGAGTGGGGGCAAAGAGTAGGATGAGAAGAAATGCGGAATTGATTATTGTTCGCATAATGGTTTATTTGTTAGTGGTGGGAGGTGGAAGAACCAACCCTTCGGGAAGAAATGGGGTGACATCTCTGTCGAAACGGATTAATTCTCGAACTACTGTGGAGGATATATGTTGAAGATGAGGGTCGGTGAAGAAAAGGATGGTCTCGATTCCTGAAAGCTGACGATTTGCCTCTGCTACCATACGCTCGTATTCAAAGTCGATCATGCTTCGGACTCCTCGAACCATCACATCGATGCCTTGTTCTTTGGCATAGTCAATGGTCAATCCGTTGTACGAATCAACCTTGATGTTGGGTTCGGAAGCATAAAGCGTCCGTATCATCTCCAGTCGTTGCTCAACAGAGTAGAGGGTACGCTTGTTTTCGTTGATTCCAATGGCGATGACCACTTCATCGAAAAGTGTAAGCGCTTTGCGGAGCAACGCGTGATGCCCCGCGGTATATGGATCGAATGATCCGGCAAAAAGAGCTTTCCTATACGACATCTTCTTCAACTACTAAGTTATCAATAATGAATAATTGTCTGTCAATGGTGTTTTTTCCCATGTAGAACTCGAGCAATGAACCTACCAGGTCTTCCTTCTTCATGGTCACTTGGTCAAGTCGCATATCTCGGCCGATGAAATGTTTGAATTCGTCGGGAGAGATCTCTCCTAATCCCTTGAATCGAGTAATCTCCGGATTGGTGCCCAGTTTGGCAATTGCCAATTGACGTTCCTCATCAGAATAACAATAAATAGTCTCCTTTTTGTTCCGAACACGGAAAAGAGGAGTCTGAAGGATATGTACGTGTCCTTTCTTAATGAGGTCGGGGAAGAACTGTAGGAAGAAGGTGATGAGCAGCAATCGAATATGCATCCCATCGACGTCGGCATCGGTGGCAATGATCACTTTGTTGTAGCGCAATCCTTCGAGTCCGTCTTCAATATTGAGCGCGGCTTGCAACAGATTAAACTCTTCGTTTTCATACACCACTTTGCGGGTAAGCCCGAATGTGTTTAACGGTTTCCCACGAAGGCTGAATACGGCTTGGTATTCTACGTCGCGACTCTTGGTGATTGATCCACTGGCAGAGTCCCCTTCGGTAATAAATATGGAGGTGTCTTCAAGTCGTTCTCCTTTGCTGTCGCTATAGTGAATGCGGCAATCACGCAGTTTCTTGTTGTGTAGATTTGCTTTCTTTGCACGTTCTTTGGCCAGTTTGGTAACACCGGCAATGGCTTTTCGTTCTTTCTCCGAATCCAATATCTTTTTAAGAAGGATCTCGGTGCATTCTGAGTTCTTATGAAGGAAGTTGTCCAACTCCTTTTTAAGAAAATCGGAAACGAACTTGGCAACAGTAGGTCCTTTGGGTCCGATATCACGAGATCCGAGTTTGATCTTGGTCTGACTTTCGAACTCAGGCTCCTCCACGCGGATGCTGATGGCGGCGATGATCCCGTTTCGAATATCCGAATATTCAAAATTTTTGTTGTAGAACTCCTTTATTACACGAGCGACCGATTCTTTGAACGCCGACAAGTGAGTTCCCCCTTGAATGGTGTGTTGACCGTTTACGAACGACTCGATATCTTCTCCATATTGATTGCCATGGGTAATGGCAATTTCAATGTCTTCCCCTTTCAGGTGGATAATCGGATAGAGTGGGGTAGAGGTCATGTTGTCAGTCAACAGATCCAACAATCCGTTCTTTGAAAGAAACTTCTTCCCGTTGTATATGATCGAGAGTCCGGCGTTTAGATAGGAATATTTCTTCAGTAGTGCCTCTACAAACTCAGAGCGGTAGGCAAAGTCGTGGAAGATTGATTTGTCGGGGTGAAACTCAACGTATGTACCGTTTGCTTCGGTAGAATTTTCAATAGGGAGATCGGTTACCACGTTTCCGCAGGAGTATTCCACCCGCTTGGATTGTTTGTCCCTGAAACTTTGAATAATGAATTTGGTTGAAAGAGCATTCACCGCTTTTATACCGACTCCGTTCAAACCAACGGATTTTTTAAAGGCTCCCGACTCATACTTTCCTCCTGTATTCATTTTGGATGAAGCGTCGAGTACTTTTCCCAAGGGTATTCCCCGTCCATAGTCGCGCACTTTTACGACTCCCTCTTCGATCGTTACTTCAATACTCTTGCCATATCCCATCATGTATTCGTCGATGGAGTTGTCAAGCACCTCTTTCAGGAGAACATAAATACCGTTATCAGCCTGACTTCCGTCACCCGACTTTCCGATATACATACCCAAGCGGCGTCGGATATGTTCATTCCATTCCAAACTGATGATTTGATCTTCACCATATTTCTCTTGAACTTGCTCTATTTTATCTTCTTCAAACATTCTTGTTTTCGTCAATCGTAATTTACAGTTCGATATTTGATTATTTTGAAAAGGGGAATAATTGTATTCCCCTTCGTAATCACTATTCGGCTTTATCTAGTTTAATCAGTGATCGGAACCACTTTTCCTTTTCCGATTCCACCACTTCTGAATTCTGGCGTTCCTCGGTAGTAAACGGTTCCGGTTCCCCAGAAGGTGGTTTGGAGTTTTTGAGAGGCATTACATCCAACACTTCCGTTTCCGAAGATAATACAACTAACCTCTTCGGCGGCTAAGCGATCGGCTCTGAACTCTCCCCCAAACTTGATGCTATATTACGCAAAGTTCGCTATTCCGGCGAGAAGA
>JBKEBB010000074.1:0-6292 GCA_047972845.1 Bacteroidales bacterium | reverse complement strand
CGATGCATTGCGTGAGCTTCCCGATCAGCCGATTACTATCAGCGTTAGTGAAGACGACTTTCTGTCGTATGTGTACTATCAGAATGGGAAGTACTCGCTTGTTGGTAGAAACGGAATGGATTTTCCTGTTAAACAGGGTCTTTCTGATGATGCGATTAAACTGAATATGAGTGTTGAAACTTTGTTAGACGGTATCAGTAAAACAGGTTTTGCCGCATCTGACGATGAACTTCGTCCGGTGATGAACGGTATTCTTTTTGATGCTTTTGAGGACAATCTGACATTTGTTGCTACAGATACACATAAGTTGGTTCGTTATAAGAATTACAAGGTTACCAATACGGGAGTGTCTAACTTTATTCTTCCGAAGAAACCGGCGATCATGTTGAAGAATATTCTTCCCAAGGAGAGTGGCGATGTGTCTATCTCTTTTGACTCGAAGAATGCCTATTTTGAATTTTCCAATTATAAAATGGAGTGTCGTTTAATTGAAGGACGTTATCCGAACTACAACGCTGTTATTCCTGCCGAATCGCGTTATAAGTTGGTAATTGATCGTCTGACTTTTATTTCCGCCCTGCGTCGCGTGTCTGTTTTTGCCAACCAAAGCAGCAACCTTATTCGCATCGCGTTGAACGATAATCAACTTAATATTTCAGCTCAGGATACCGATTTTTCCACTTCTGCCGAAGAGACTCTATCTTGTCAGTATGAGGGAAATGAAATCAAGATAGGCTTTAAAGCCACATTATTAATAGAAATACTCAATAACATCTCATGCTCTGAAATCGAGATGGGCTTGTCTGACTCTTCACGTCCCGGAATTATTTTGCCGGTGGATGACTCAACAGATGAAAGCCTCTTGATGTTGATCATGCCAATGATGTTAAACAATTAAAATCATGAAATTAAATCTTCGGAACCCAATTGTTTTTTTCGACCTTGAAACAACCGGCATTAATATAAATTCAGACCGAATTGTTGAGATATGTTACCTTAAAATATATCCCAACGGCAATGAGGAGTCGAAGACAATGAGGATTAATCCCGAGATGCCTATACCTCCTGCTTCTACTGCTGTGCATCACATAACGGATGAGGACGTAGCCGATTGTCCCACCTTCAAGGAAGTAGCTCATAAAATTGCGGCCGACATTGAAGGATGTGATTTGGCGGGATACAACTCCAATCGTTTTGATATCCCCTTGCTGGCTGAAGAGTTATTGCGTGCCGGGGTGGACATTGATCTGAGTAAACGGAAGATGATTGATGTGCAGACGATCTTTCACAAAATGGAGCAGCGCACACTCTCTGCGGCCTATCGTTTCTTTTGCGAGAAGGACTTGGAAGATGCTCACTCAGCCGAGGCTGATACTCGGGCTACCTATGAGATACTACAAGCTCAGTTGGAACGTTATCCCGATTTGAAGAACGACATACAGTTCTTGGCCGACTTCTCCATGCAAAGTAAGAATGTAGATTTTTCCGGACGATTCGTTTACAACGACAAAGGGGTTGAAATATTCAATTTCGGTAAACATAAAGGACGTCCAGTTATTGAGGTGCTTAAAGAGGAACCTAGTTATTACACTTGGATGATGAATAGCGACTTCTCTCTTCATACGAAGAAAGTACTTACCTCTATTCGTTTGAAAGATTTCAACAATCGTTGAGCGAATAGAATCGAATAGGGATCAATGATCTTTTAATTCAATCAAAACACTCATTATTTCATATTCTACACGGATGCTGAAAGGTAAACACATCATTCTTGGAATCACAGGAAGTATAGCCGCTTACAAAGCGGCATTTCTGTTGCGTCTGCTTATCAAGGCAGGGGCTGAGGTACAAGTGGTAATGACACCAGCTGCTAAAGAATTTATTACTCCACTCACCCTATCCACTCTCAGCTGCAAATCGGTAATCAGTGAATTCTTCACTCGAGCAGACGGCAGTTGGAATAGCCATGTGGATCTTGGGTTATGGGCAGATGCTATGCTTATAGCTCCTGCTTCGGCTTCGACCATCGGAAAGATGGCTAATGGCATTGCCGACAATATGCTTATCACCACCTATCTTTCGTGCAAAGCGCCCGTGTTTGTTGCTCCGGCAATGGACCTCGATATGTATGCGCATCCCTCTACCCAGCAGAATCTCGATCGACTCCGTAGTTACGGGAATATAATTATCGAACCTGCTTCGGGAGAATTGGCCAGCGGATTGGAGGGTAAAGGACGAATGGAAGAGCCTGAGGTGATTGTTGAGCATTTGAAGAGATATTTCACGGCATCCACTCCCTTGAAAGGGAAACGAATATTGATCACTGCCGGACCAACGTATGAGAAGATCGATCCGGTTCGCTTCATAGGCAACTACTCGTCGGGCAAGATGGGGTATGCCTTGGCCGAAGAGTGCGCCGCTTTAGGTGCGGAAGTTCATCTGGTGTCGGGACCAACTCCCCTTTCTCCTGTTCATCCTTCAATCATTCGTCACGATGTAGAGAGTGCTTCACAGATGGATATGGAGGCACCGAAACTGTTTACTCAGTGCGCCGCGGCTATTCTTTGCGCGGCGGTGGCTGATTTTACTCCTGTTTCGACCGCTCAATCAAAGATAAAGCGTGAAGGAGATGAGTTGATACTTACATTGGTGCCTACTCAAGATATTGCAGCTGCATTGGGAAAGGTGAAAACCGATAAACAGAAACTTGTCGGATTCGCACTCGAGACGGACAATGAACTCCTCAATGCGACCGAGAAGATGAAACGTAAGAATCTTGACTTCATTGTGCTTAACTCACTAAAGGAGGAGGGAGCCGGATTCCGTCACGATACGAATAAGATTTCTATTATTGAGTCGAATGGTAATACCATTCATTTTGACTTAAAACCCAAACAACAAGTTGCAGGAGACATAGTAAACCATCTTGTTTCTTATCTCTAAGCAATTTGTAGAAAGGATAACGAATGGTGAGATATATACTTTGTTCTCTGTTTACTGTGGTACTACTGATCCCCGCCTACGGCCAGGAGATTAATAGTCGAATTACTGTAAATAGTGACAAGGTGGATGGATCCTTACGACCTGTTTTTGAATCTCTTTCTACCAATCTTACCGAGTTTATCAATAACCGAAAATGGAGTGAAGCACAGTTTTCTCCCAACGAAAAGATTCAAGTCAACATAGCTATCATTATTAATGAGGCTGAAAGCAATGAGCGATTCAGAGGTGAAATTCAGGTGCAAAGCAGCAGACCGGTGTTTAACTCAGCATACACTTCGCCAACGTTCAACTTCCGAGATACTGATTTCACATTCAACTACTCCCAATTCCAACCGCTTGAATACAACCCTTCTTCAGTAGAGTCCAACTTGATCGCTGTGGTAGCATTTTATGTATATATGCTGCTCGGAGTTGACTTCGACTCTTTTTCCCTGTTGGGTGGCACTCCCTACTTTAACCAGGCATTGACTATCGCCAATCAGGCGCAGTCACTCAACGAGGCGGGTTGGCAGCCCTATTCGGGCAGTAGAAATCGCTATCAACTGGCTTCCGACTTTACCGATGAATCGTCTGGTCGTTTTCGTGAATATCTTTATATGTACCATCGCCACGGATTGGATGAAATGGCGTTAAGTGTTGAAAAAGGTAGAAAACCTATTACTGAAGGATTGCCCACCGTCAAAAGTTTATTGGCCAGTCGTCCCAACTCATCGTTAGTTGTGCTATTTGCTGAGACTAAGTTGGATGAATTGGTGAATCTCTATGCAAAAGCGCCCCGAGATGAGCGTCAAAATGTTTTTTCCATGCTTACTTCCGTTTATCCCACATATAGTTCAAAGTTCGATCTTTTGAAAACAAGATAATAATCTGTTTATGATTCGCTCATTACGCATACAGAACTACGCCATCATTGATAATCTTGAGATCGATTTTCGGGATGGATTGACCGCTGTCACAGGTGAAACAGGGGCCGGAAAATCGATTATTCTTGGAGCTCTTTCCTTGATTTTGGGAGAGCGTATTGATTCAAAACTGTTCAAGGACAACGAAGCCAAATGTGTGGTCGAGGCTGAGTTTGATATATCATCCTATCGATTAACCACTTTCTTCAATGAAAATGAGTTGGAGTACGACGGCGACAGTTGTATCATTCGTCGTGAAGTGCAACCCAATGGTAAATCAAGAGCTTTTGTAAACGATTCTCCCACCTCATTGGCGGTTCTTAAAATACTTAGTGATCGATTAATAGATATTCACTCGCAGCATCAAAACTTACTGTTATCCGACAGCGATTATCAATTGAAAGTGCTCGATTGGTTGATCGAAGATACCTCTGTTCTTCAAAATTACAAACAGACATTTGGCCGATATAAGCAAATTAGAAACGAGCTGAATAAGCTGCGTCAAGATGAGAAGCAGGCACGTAGCGATGAAGAGTTTCTTCGTTTCCAATATACACAATTGTCCGACGCGAAACTGATATCCGGTGAGCAAGAGGAATTAGAGGAGGAGTTGAAGGAGTTGTCGCACGTGGAAGAGATCAAACGTGGACTTTATAAGACAGAATACCTTCTTTCAGGCGATGAGGTGGGACTTCTTCCCGCACTCAAAGAGGCGGTCAATACCCTGCAAGAGGTGGTTCGTGTATTTCCTAAACTGGAAGAGGCCGCGCAGCGAATGGAATCATGTTACATCGAATTGGCCGATATTTCTTCCGATTGCATTTCCCACTCCGAACGAATTGAGTACGATCCTGTTCGAATCGAGTGGATCAATGACCGCTTGAATGTGATCTATTCCCTCCAACAGAAGCATCACCTCAAATCGGTGGATGAACTGATCGCACTCCGCCAAGAGATGGAAGAAAAATTGGACGCGATTGATAACTTTGATCAAACAATTGCCGAATTGACTCTTCGAATGGAGAGTGCCTTGAAGGATACAATGCGTTGTGCCGAAATTTTGCGTACTGAACGAAAGAAACAAGCCGATGTTCTGACTCAATTTATCGTCAACCAAGTTAAACAGTTGGCAATTCCTAATATTCGGTTTGAGGTTCGCTTTATTGAGCGGGAAGAACCTGCCGAGCAGGGAATCGATGAGGTGGAATATCTGTTTGCTGCCAATAAGAATGCGCCCTTATTACCGGTTGTCGATACGGCATCCGGAGGTGAGATCTCACGAATTATGCTTTGTGTAAAAGCATTGATTGCAGGCTCTACTTCGCTTCCCACCATTATCTTTGATGAAATTGATACCGGAGTATCGGGCGAAGTGGCCGACATGATGGGAAATATCATGCGTGAGATGGGACGAAACATGCAGGTGATCACCATTACCCATCTGCCCCAAATTGCCGCCAAGGGTCAATCTCACTTCAAAGTGTATAAATACGATACTGAGAACGCTACGCAAACCACCATTGTTCCTTTGAATGACGAAGAGCGAGTGATGGAGATTGCCCGTATGTTGAGCGGGTCATCACTCACTGATGCTGCCATTGAAAACGCCAAACAACTATTAAACAGTCACTAATTATCTTTTCCCTATCGGAGCATTCAGTCTCCGTATATTAAGGGAATGGATTATTTCAACGGTGACAAAACACTTTACAACTAAACAATTGAATAATATGAACGACTTGATATTTGGTATTCGTGCAGTCATTGAGGCTCTTGAGGCAGGCACTGAAATTGATAAAATAATAATCGCGAAGGATCTTCAGGGTGATCTAATCAAAGAGATGATGACCTCGCTCAAAGGTCGTTTGATTCCTGTTCAACGTGTTCCGATAGAGCGAATCAACCGCATCACCCGTAAGAACCACCAAGGAGTAGTCGCTTTTATCTCCTCAATAACTTATGAACGATTGGAGAACATCATTCCCACGTTGTATGAAGAGGGAAAGAATCCGTTTATTGTACTTCTCGACGGACTTACCGACGTTCGCAATTTTGGAGCCATTGCCCGCACCTGTGAGTGTGCCGGTGTAGATGCGATCGTTATTCCCCAGAAAGGAAGTGTTACCGTGAATGCAGATGCGGTTAAATCATCTGCCGGCGCGTTGCTGAAGATTCCCGTATGCAAGGAGAAAAACATCTATGATGCCATTCGCTATCTCCAAGGATCGGGGGTGAAGGTGGTGGCCGCTTCCGAAAAGGGAGTTGAGAATTATACGCAGGCCTCTTATGAAACACCTATCGCCATTGTGATGGGATCGGAAGAGACCGGAGTGGCACCCGAACATTTACGCATTTGCGACAACATTGTATCTATCCCCATGGTAGGA
>JBKEBB010000062.1:0-6439 GCA_047972845.1 Bacteroidales bacterium | reverse complement strand
TTCCCATAACAAAAAAGTTTATTGAAACGAATTTCAATAAACTTCTCTGAAATCAAGTATGTACGGGTGTTTCAGCTACATTTCACCAACCATTTTTGGCATATATACCTTCATTATTTATACCAGAAACCACCATCTCACCATTGAAATCATCTTCATATCAACTGAAAAATAATCCTATAATTGAGATCTATCAAAAGAATGATCGAATAGAAAGAAATATGCGTACTACGCCGAGCTACCTTTTTTCTTATGGGCATAGATACGATCCACAATCTGCCTGGGTGTAATTGTTCGCATGCAGGCAAAATCCCCACGAAAACATTTTTTGTTACCAAAAACAGAACATGGACGGCACGGAAGATCAACCTGAATGGCATCATCCGGACGTTGTCCCCATCCGTAAAAACCGGCGTAGGGATGCGTTGCTCCCCAAATAGAGATAACGCGTGTGCCAACCAACGATGCCAAATGCATATTGGCAGAGTCCATCGTAAGCATAACATCCATTTCACTGATAAACGCCAACTCATCGGAGAGAGTCAACTTGCCTACCATCGACTGAATCTTTGGATAGCGGGCCGCCCATAAGTCAAGTATGCTCCTTTCATACTCGCCGCCACCAAAAAGGTAGATACGTACCATTGGATCTTGACTTAACAGATCGACCACCTCTTCCATCAACTCTATCGGATAGTATTTCTCCTCATATTTGGCAAAAGGGGCAATTCCTATCAACATTTTTCGATCCCGACGCTTGTGCTTGGGGAAAGGTGGTTGATAAGTTTCGGTCGAACGAAATCCCAATGTATCGAAGACAATGCTGTAACGTTCAAAGGTCGTTTTCAGTGGGGATAACACTTTCCCGCGTTTACGGGTCAACTTCCATTTTTGAAATCGCTCCTTGTCTATTGAAGCAATGCGGGCATTGCTGAAGCATTTGAACAACAAGACCAATATTTGGGAACGAAGCACGCTGTGCAGATCTGCCACATGCGTAAACCGATAACGGCGAAGATAACGAAACAGCTTAAAGATCCCTCCAATCCCTTTATGCTCCTCTTTGGTAAAAAAGGAGATAAACTTGAGGTTATCCGGTTTCCCGATCAGCAACTTCTCATGGAAGGGAAGGGAGAGCAAATAAAACTCCTTGTCGGGATTCGAACGAACCAACGGATAGATTACGGGCAATGACATGGCAACATCGCCCAAGGCGGAAAGACGTATGATCAGAATGCGTGACATTCAAACAAAGAAGCTGTTATATAAGAGGTGAATATTCTATCGCACAACTACTTTTTATACAACACAGGATTCAATGCCGGATCGTTGTACATCTTCATTTGTTTGTACACCTTCATCAGTTTTCGTCCTGCGGAAAGATCGTCCACCAACTGCTGGATGGCAGTAGTCAAATCTTCCTTCTGAGACAGCAATACATTCAACTTAGTTTGACAATGGGCGATATGCTCAGGAGAGGCATCCGCACGGGTTACCTCCTGCTCCATATGATATATCTTCAATACCAAAATAGAGAGTCTGTCAACTGCCCAAGCGGGAGTCTCCGTATTGATTGTAGCATTGGGAAGTGGGGTCACATTTGAGAATAGATCGAGAAAATAACTATCGATCATTTCAACTAGATCAGTACGATCCTGATTAGAGGCGTCAATACGTCTCTTCAGACTCAAGGCCGCCACCGGATCAATATTTGGATCACGAATGATATCTTCGAAATGCCATTGCACAGCATCAATCCAATTCTTTCTAAACAATTGAAACTCGATTGTCATTGGTTCATATGGATTCTCAGGAATAGCATCCACATCATCAGTAAGGTGATAAGACTTTGTTGTCGCTTCAAAAATTCGATACCAATCAGCGATGTTCATGATAAAAGGGTTTTATTCAATTTTAGTCGGCTTTACACCGATTATGTTATACAATTTTGCAAAGATAGATAAAAAAACAAGATCGCCCATAGTTAATAAAACGTCCGGGCAATCTTATTGTTTTGAATTGAGAATCTCAATCCAAAACTCCCTCCTTCAACGAGAAGGGGAGCAAGAAAATTCATCTATCGATGGATCTTCCGAATGGATAGCATCATGCAATCCACTCGGAAAGATCGATCGTTTATTACATACGTTCGAACAACTCGCGAAGTTTCTCGGGAGTTATGATCTTTTGCCAATCCTTACCAAACGCGTTCTCCCAAAGAGGAGTCATTGAATAGGAGACACGAACCATGTCGTTAAACTGCTCTTCAGTCGCATTGGCACAGATTCCTTTGGGAAGATTTATCTCCCATTTGTCGATCATCGCTCTGAACTCTTTATATTCCTTGGGATAGAACTCTTCCAGTTGGTTGAAAACAATACAATTTCCAACACCATGACGTACACCCAATGCGAAGCTGATGCCATACGCCGTAGCGTGAACAATACCTACTTGCGAATAGGCGATACTCATACCTCCATGCCAAGAAGCCATCATCAACTCATCATCGCTATCATCATCCCACACATCTTTCTCCAAGAAAACATGTTTACACATCTCGAATGCCTTCTCTCCATATGATTTAGAGAATGTGTTCAAGAAGGTTCCCGTCAACGACTCCACGCAGTGTAGATAATTATCCATACCGGTATAGAAACGTTGATCCATAGGCACATCCTTGGTCAATGCAGGATCAAGAATCACTTGATCAAAGGGAGTAAAGTCTGAGTTAAGTCCCAATTTCTTTTCTGGACCTACCAACACAGCGGTGCGTGACACCTCCGCGCCTGTTCCCGATAGAGTGGGAATTCCAACGTGATACACACCCGGTTTCTTCACCAAGTCCCATCCTTGATATTGTTGCGATGATCCATCGTTGGTCATCATCAGCGAAACGGCTTTAGCGATATCCATAGTGGCACCTCCCCCGATTCCCACAATTCCGGAGATTCTGTTGTGAGTAGATTTGATACGATAACGCAACTCATCTACCTGCCAGGTTGTTGGTTCGTGTGGTTCAACATCCACATAGATAATTTCATCACTTCCTTTCAGTTCGAGGTTTTCGATTGGAAGGTGCTGTTGTCCGTTAAATACATTGTCGATAAAATATATAAACGGAGCATTCCCTTGACGTTTGGGTTCAATTATCTCGTTTACCTGAGCAAAACTACCGCGTCCGAAACAAACGCGCGGAACCATAGGAAAATTTCTGAATTTCATACGACTATAATTTTGTTTTTAATGCTACGGATCCATTCCCTCCGGAGATCTCTTCCTTCAAAAGGGAGAGATATACTCCCCGGCATACTATATCAATCCGTACCGTCTGTTTGCTTATTTAAAACCGATTAATGAGCCTATTGCTTCAATTTTCTATTTCAACGCCTCAATCATGGCTTGAATACGGGCAGCTATTTGCTCTTCCGTCCACAGCAGACTGATCCCCATAGAAATCGAACGCGAAATGATCGCATCCGACTGAGGAAACTCTTTGGTGGCATAATCGGCCATTCCATTAATCACCTCATCGGGGAGTTTATTTAGAAACGAGTGTTGCTTCAAGTGATGCCAATTGCGGATATAGTGCCAGTTGTTATCATACCAGTGGAAACATCCGGTCACTCCCTTCTCAGCAAGAGCCACTTTGGCGGCACGTGCCTTCTCCAACGAAGGTAAAAGGAAAGTAAGATGAGAGGCATTATCGCCCTCTTCGTCGTGAATCACACGAAACTCAAGGTCAGGCAATGCAGTCTTAAGAGCCTTTTTAATGGTCTGTTTATTTTTACGCTGAATAGCCAGAAAATCATCTAAACGTCTGAACTGTGCCAATCCGACAGCGGCAGTCAATTCGGTAACACGGAAGTTTAGTCCAAGGAAAGGATGCAAATCGGCTCCTCTATCCACTCCGAGATGGTCATGACCGTGATCGGCATACCCATCGGCTTTCACCGCATAGTCGTCGCTATTGGTAATCACCGCACCACCTTCTCCCATGGTCACTGTCTTTACATAGTCAAAAGAGAAACATCCTAAATCACCGATAGTGCCAAGATATTTTCCTTTATACGATGCCCCGGTAGCTTGACAAGCGTCTTCAATCAGCAATAGATTGTGTTTTTCACAAATAGCCTTCAACGAATCGAGGTCTGCTTGAGCTCCACACATATGTACGGGCATCACCGCCTTGGTGCGCGGTGTGATGGCTGCTTCAACCGCTTTGGGTGAAACCGTCAATGATTCATCCACATCCACAAGCACCGGAACCGCGTTTACTGAAAGGACTCCTTCAAAACTGGCCACAAAGGTAAACGTAGGCATTATCACCTCGTCTCCCGCTCCAATTCCCGCAACCGCGAGTGCCGTTGTTATAGCAGTGGTACCGCTACTCACCAATTGCACGTGTTTTACATTGAATTTCTTTTCTATGAAATCCTCCAATTCACTTGCTTTCCATTTTCCTTTTCGCGCGGCATCAAATCCATAGCGCATAAGCACTCCTGTTTCGAGCACCTCCATTACCTCGCGACGCTCCGCATCGCTAAACAATTCAAATCCGGGCATAATATAATAATATTGTAACGTTATAGCTGTCAAATAGGAGCAATCACCCTTACAATCCCTCGGATAAAGCGAACCGTTGTATCATCCTTGATTTCGTTCTCCTATAAACTTCGCAAAAATACCGATAAAAGGGCTATCAACGGCACATTACACGCTAAAAATCATTAATCATCTCGCTTGAAAATCATTTAATAATCATTCAATACACACAACCACCGCCCATATAATCAAACGGATAAAGAAAAGATCATACACATACGGTTCTCGCTACCAATCGTTCATGACGACCCGTTTAATTCGAGAGGAAGAACCATTCCCTGACCTTCTTTCTTTTTAAATCCACCATACACCTCTTACAAATGAAACAACTCTTCATTTTTGATTAACTCATCAAAACGATTATATTTGTACGCGACGAATTGATAAACCAACTCATGAACCATCCCCCTAAGGAGATGGTTAATTAATATACGAGATTGGTTCATCTCGATATAACAAACAAGTGAATTCCAGCATGAAAAATAGTATAATTCTTCTATCTTTTCTCTCTCTTATTCTTTTCGGATGTTCCAAAGAGAGTACCCCTCCGTTAGTGCTTTCGGTATCCCCGTCGCAAGGGTTTGTCGTCGATTACGAAGAACAATCTCTACGTATAGAGATTCAAAGCGGATCAGAATGGGCACTCTCAGGTCAGACAGCGTGGTGTGTACCTGAACGAGTATCGGGTACCGGAAGTGGTGCCGTTACCATAACGGTTGCTCCGAATATATCAGGACAAGAACGTGTAGCCAACCTGACAGTCACCAACAGACAGGAGAGTAAAACCATCCGTATTACCCAAGGAGCATCCGCACAAGAGTATCAATACAAAATTCCGGTTGTCTTTCATGTGTTGTACACCAATCCGAGCAATCTGAATCAAAACATTCCCGCGGAGTGGATTTACCAATTGCTCGCTCAATCCAATCAAGCATTCAAAGGATCAACGTCAAGTCCCGATATGGCAGTAGAGTTTACTCCTGCCACACACGACCCCTCCGGAAAGGCTCTTGCCGAAGCGGGTATCAATCGAATCCTATGGGGGCGTTCACTCTCAATGGACTGCAACGTCTTCATGAAAGACAAAGAGAATGTAAACTACTTATGGAATCCAAGCAAATACATCAATATATTTGTTTACTCCTTTACCAACGAAAATGTACTCGGTGTATCCTTCCTCCCATACACCGTCAGCTCGAATGCACTTGAAGGCCTTTATCCGGGAGATCGTTATTTGGTTGATCAAACCTTAACTTATCCCCATTCTCTCTCGCTCAACAACCTATTCTTTTATGCACAGCATAGATACCTGAAGGTTCCCTACATGGGTCTCACTCTCGCGCACGAACTGGGTCATTACTTGGGACTGTTTCATGTATTTTCGGAAGAGGGTTCCCTCACTGATTATTGCGCGGACACCGACACCTACGATCGAAAAGAATACGACGAGTGGCTGGACTCCCTAACCACCGCCCTCACCTTCGACCGCTTAGCCCAACGAACCGATCCCGGAGGAAAGACCTTTACTTCGTACAATCGAATGGATTACGACTACTCCTATCTCAATAGATTTACGTCCGATCAAAAGATCAGAATACGCCATGTATTGGAGAACAGTCCCTTAGTTCCGGGACCTAAAAGATCCTCAGGCGTTGCTAAAGGTGCCGTTGACATGAGTGTTCCGGATGCCAGAATCATTGAATAACAAAGAGGCATCATATACAAACCAACAAGCGGGAGAGACAATCGTTAAGCTGATTGTTTCTCCCGCTTGTTTTTGAGCGTTCTTCTATATCAATACCTATATGACTCTAATGCAGCAGAAGATAGTCGTAAT
>JBKEBB010000376.1:0-4715 GCA_047972845.1 Bacteroidales bacterium | reverse complement strand
ACCCTGTGCGGGTTGTCAGTGCCTTGGTTGACAGTCTTGATCTTAGTAGTATCAAGGCTCTTTATAAGGAATTCGGCCGTAGTCCCTATCATCCGCGGATGATGCTCAAGGTGATTATCTACGCCTATATGAATAACGTTTATTCCTGTCGCAAGATAGAGAACCTGCTTCTTCGCGACATTCATTATATTTGGCTTGCCGGATATGAAAAACCGGACTTCATTACCATTAACCGTTTCCGTAATCGGGTAAAGCATGAGATCAACCAGATTTTCACCCAACTTGTCCTTCTACTAGCCGGGAAAGGCTATGTGAGTCTGGATGTGGAATACATTGATGGGACAAAGATTGAATCCAAAGCCAACAAATACACCTTTGTATGGCGCAAAAGCGTAGAGAAAAACCGAGCCAGACTTCTTGATAAAATAAGCGTCCCGCTTGAACAGATTGATGATACTATCGCTCAAGACAAAGCGGCAGAGAATCAATCCGTAGAGTTTACTCCGGCAGCCATCTCGGATCTTGCCCGGGAGTTGAAAGAAGCCCTTTCAGAGCAACCCGTGGCCAATACCAAGGAAGAAAAGAAAGCCCGACGGGCAAGGCAGAAAGAGATAAAAGAATTAGAGAAGCACGGCGATAAGCTTGCCCAATATGAGCGTCATCTGCAAATACTGGGAGATCGTAACTCGTATTCCAAGAGTGATCCTTCAGCCACATTTATGCGGATGAAAGAGGATGCGATGAATAACGGCCAGACCAAACCCGGCTACAACTTACAAATAGAAACAGAGAACCAATTCATCACCGACTTTTCCCTATTTCCCAATCCGACAGACACATTGACCCTTATCCCTTTCTTTAGCTCTTTTTTAGGGCGTTACAATCGACTTCCCCGCACAGCGGTTGCCGACTCAGGTTATGGATCGGAGGAAAATTATCGCTTTATGGAAGAACATCAAATTGAGGCTTTTGTTAAATACAACTGGTTCCACAAAGAGCAGAAGCGTTCGTTTAAGAATAATCCTTTTTTGGTGGATAACTTATATTACAATGCTATGGAGGATTACTATGTTTGCCCCATGGGACAGCATATGACTTTTGTGGGAAAGACTCATGGAAAGAGTGCCAGCGGATATATTACCCGGTCACATCGCTACAGAGCCCAAAGGTGCGAAGGATGTTCACTTCGGACAGAATGCTTTAAAGCCAAGGGGAATCGGACCATCGAAGTCAACCATAGACTCTTGGAATATAAACGCAAAGCTCGTCAGAGACTGATCTCGGAAGAGGGTCTTGAACACCGATCCAAACGACCTATAGAACCTGAAGCTGTGTTCGGACAAATGAAATACAATATGGCATACCGTCGATTCCGCCATTTCGGACTCGACAAAGTCTCCATGGACTTTGCCTTCTTTGCCATAGCCTTCAACATAAAAAAGATGTACGCAAAAATAGCCAAAGGGCTATCAAATGGCTTTATTAACACGAAAAATGGGCTAAAAACAGCCTATTACGAGGTAATAAACGATCTAAATTGAATTGAAACAAAAACCAACCCTAAATGGGCCGCTTGAGACTTTCTTGAAGAAACAAACATAAAAAGAAAGAGGATGTGTCAATTTCTTAGTTTTGACACACCCTCTTTTTTTATGTCTAAAAGTTCCCCCTTAAGATTCTATTGGGAGGTTTCCTTTGTAAAGATTCGCTCTCCCTGCGGACGTTTTATTATCATTTGTCTCTTTTCAACATCAAATTCTACCGTAACACCAGGAGCTATGTTAAACTTATTCACAGAAATAGCTTCAAGGGGCATTAAGGTTCCTCCATTCCCAATCGACAAGACAGTTCCCGCTTTAGTTACTATCATCTTCGCAGGCGTACCAGCTACAACATATTCACCCACATATTGATCAAGAAGGTCCTCACTCACCTCAAATGCCTCAAAAGTCGGAGCCACATACGGAATATTCCAATAAATATCAAAAACAGCAGCCACAATCTCTTTAACAGGATATATCTTCGCGTTAGTAGTGTATGCCATTGCCAGTTTTTCTATAGGTTCATAGGCTAACCACGACCCCGACGCATTGCTTCCCCCTGTATGTCCGTAAAGTGTATGACCCGCAAAAGAGAAAGATTCCATACCCATTCCCTCTCCATCACGCATGGTTTTCATTTGGTCTAGAGTAACCTCTGATATTAGCTTTCCATCAAACAGAGCCTGAATGAATTTACACATATCCGTTGGTGTTGAAATGATAGCACCGGCACCGGCAGGAATACTTAGATCTACTTCTGGAGCTTCCTTCCATGATCCCATATATCGGTAAGAAAGACTTTCATTATTATCTACTTTTGTATTGCCTTCTCCCAAGTACGTATTTTTAAGTCCAATCTTTGATGTGATCCGCTGTTTAAGTATTTCATGATAGGGTTTCCCTTCAATTTTCTCAAGGATGTACCCTAACAACACATAACCACTATTACTATACATGTGCTGACTATCTGGTTCAAATAAAGGTTTACCTAGAGCAATTGCTGCAACAACCTCATCATGGGTTCTGGACTGAGATCTCCATCCTGCCTCGACGGTAAGTTCAGAAATACCACTACGATGATTTAGAATTTGTGCAATAGTGATCTTATCGCTATTAGGAATCTGGGGAAAGAATCTATTCAGATGATCGTTTAACTTCAATTTACCTTCTTCAACCATCTGAAGAATCATTACTGCTGTATATGTCTTTGTGATAGACGCAATACGAAATTTACTATCCTCTGTAAGGGGTTTCTTCACTGTTTCGGTAATCTGACCATATCCAAACGAACGGGAATAAAGTACCACTCCGTCTTTAGCAAGGGTAATACTGCCCATCCCTTTATTCTTTTCAAATAATCGGTCGAATAACTGATCGAGTTTTGCTTTGTCGATTGTTTGCGCATGGATTGTACTGAAAAACATCAAGCAGCATAATACCGACAACATAGTTTTAATCTTCGATTTTGCTTTCATTTGATACTATAATTAATTGTTTTTGCTATCCTTGAATAACTTTGATTATCTGTATAATTCACAGGTTAATTCACATATAAGGCACGCGTTCTACCTTAATACTGTAAGCTGTTATTCATCTCTTTTTCTTTTTTTCGGTTTTAATCTTGCTTACTAGAAAATGTAGAACCAGTGCGATGATAGACCAATATATCGCAAACTGAATAACCACCATTGGTGGTGGTGGATCTGGCAATTTAAATAAGCCCAACAATGGGCCTAGTAACATAACTTTTATTGGATAAATGATTATTTCTAATACATTCTTCCACACAATTGGAGATTCACTTCCCGGAAATGGATCACTGTTCATCGGAAAAAGTCTCACTTCAGATCCTAGAATTGAATTTGTAATAAACTGAAATGCAAACGCTCCGAAAAGAAAAAGGATAACAAATCTAGCTCTAGATGTTTTCATATTAATTGATATATTAAAAGCACTTTGCGTTGCAAAGTTGCAATTATTATTCTTCATATCAAAGAAAAAAGAATTTTTATTCTCCAACAAGAATATAATTAAGTATTCAATTAATATAGTGGAGCTTAATCAGCCCTCATTTAAAATAACCATCAACAATCATTCACAAGACGCGTATCCATGTGTAAACTGAGCTTCACAATCGCATATAAAACGATCAACTCATCAAACAAATTAATATATCAATAGACCCCATATCCGAATGAATAATCAATAGTCATACGTACAATATAAAACTAAAGGCGTAAGTTATTAAGAGAAAAAATACGTTTCATACAACATTTCGACACCTAAATATCTTACTCAACAATATAAACCCTAGAATTGACTAAATTTGCCGGAAAGCACAGATTCAGATTACCGAACAAACAGATTCATACAAGATGGAATACAGTCGTACCTTAAAAGAACATCGCTTACATCGAAACCTATCACAAAGCGAACTCTCCATAAAATCCGGCATCTCTATTAGAACCATTCAACGAATAGAAAATGGAGAATCAAACGGCAGTCCCTATGTCATACGAACACTCTGCCAGGCGTTAGAAATCAATTCGGATAATTTAATGCTCAATAGAAATACGGACTCAGACAAACCTCTACTTTCAAATGATGAGTTGACAAACAATGTTATACCAGTAGAAGATGTGTATGACAGCAGGTTGAAATACGTCAATTTCAGTGTTCTTTCGATCCTACTATTCCCCTTTACAAACCTCCTAACAACTGTTATCACCTATTTCATATTCAAAAGATCCCTGAATAGTAGCCTGAATCAAGAAGCATCATTAAAAATTCTTAGCCTTCAAATCCTATGGTCACTTCTGACATTACTGATTATTATCGTCATCCCGGTGATTGATCATATTTTCTTCGGTATAGAACAATTTTTGGAGATCCCTTTATTTATTTGGGGGTACATGGTAATGGTCGTCACTCTTGTCACACTAATATTTATCACCGCCATACAGATAAACAAAAAAGAAAAAGTACTCTCTTTCATCCCAAACATTTTATAAACAAAGGAATAAATAGTGTCTGTCATATTTTTGACGTAAAAATGCCGCCCAGGTGTCGATAACACTACTGACTTCTTTACTCTACATTTGCATCGTAAATCAGCATGAGCCGCGATAACGAAGTAAAATCTTACACTCATGTTCGATTCAATGATCCGAAAAA
>JBKEBB010000351.1:0-3946 GCA_047972845.1 Bacteroidales bacterium | reverse complement strand
TCCCCGATTCGGAATTAAACACATCTTTGTCAGTAACGATATTCATCGGAGGGACATCCAATGTGTTACAAGCAGATAGAAATATCGTTACACAAATTGTTACTATTATTTTATTCAACTTCATAGTGTCTTTCATTTTAGAAGGTTACATTTACGCCAAAATTGAAATTCTGGCTCAGTGGATAGGTATAAGCATATTCATCACCTGTGTGTTCAGGATCCACATATTTAACCCCAGTTATAGTAAATAGATTATAGGCATTAAGAAATACTCTCGCTCTTTTGATTCCCGCATGCCGCACAATCTGGGTAGGTAATGTATATCCTATTTCAAGTGACTTTAATCTAAAATATGAGGCATTGGTAATATTGTAAGCCGACTCTTTACTGGTTATGTGTCCACTTCGGTCATTATCTCTAAATGTTGATGGATAATATCCGGGAACCCATTCACTATTCACATCGAATTGATCTTTACGATGCCAACGATCCATAAACATACTCAAACCATTTCTATTCCATGGTAATGGCATTTCAAGTTGCTCAGGATATCTAATCCAACTCATTCCGGTTCCTTGGAATACTGCATTTAAATCAAATCCCCTCCATTCAACACCAAGAGTAAAGCCATAATTGATCATTGGCATACCTCCATTCTTATTTGCCTTATCAATCGCAGTATTATACTGTACAGGATGTCTATCATTATCATCTATTACTCCATCTTCATTCCAGTCAATATATTTGGGGTCACCAGGCAGTAAACGGGCATTTCCAAATCCATCATAAATCGCATCCGCATTGGCAATTTCCTCCATTGATTGGAATCTTCCTGCATAGTCTATACCCCACCATAAGTCATTCCAACGATTATTGTAATTGTTCATCCAATTATTATATGAATTTGATTGTCTGGCCGTCTCTCTGTATTTCCATTTAGTTCTAGCAAATCCCACATTTCCGGTTATATTATACGAGATGTCACCTATTTTATTCCGATGAGTCAAGGTAACTTCCAAACCTTGAGTTCTATCGCTGTTTAAGTTCTCTTGAGGTAGATTAGCACCTACGACTCCGGGAAGTGATTCTGCTCTGGTTGTCAACAAATTTGATCTGTCACGTTGATACACATCGATAATACCGCCCAGCAAACCATTCCACAATTCAAAATCAACACCAATATCCAACATTGCCGATTTGAACCATGTAATACCCAAGTTAGGCATACCCCTCATTCCAAATGCATTTACAAAGTTATTTCCAAACACATAACCTCCACTTGGATAGTTGTATCCGGTTAGAAATTGATAAGACGAGGCATTATCATCTCCCATCAAACCATACGATGCTCGAATCTTGAGGTTGGAAATTACTTTTGATAATGAACCATCACGTATAAAGTCCTCTTCAGACATACGCCAACCAATCGATCCGGCAGGGAAGAATCCCCATTGACTTCCCGATCTGAATTTGGAAGATCCGTCGTATCTGAAACTAAACTCTGCCATATATTTCGATTCATAATCATAATTAAATCGACCTACAAGGGCTTTATTTGTGTATTTATATAATTGACCAGAATCCATTGTTCCCTGTTGGTTTGTGCTATTACCTGCAAACAATTGATCTACCGCATCAAAACTAAAGTCTCTTCTTGCTCGGAAGTTATCTGCACTACGAGTATTCTCTTCGTAGAGCAAAAGAGCTCCAACATTATGAACTTGATTAAAAATTCGATTGTAGTTCAATGCCAACTGCAACTGGGATGTGGTATAGCCGAACCATTGACGTTCAAGTTGAGAATTATCACGTGATGGAGAAGGGGTTCCTGTATTGGTCACCGGATCATAGGCAGAGTACATCATAAACTGCTTTCTCCACAACTTATTCTCATCTTCATTGTAGTCGAAGCTATACATACCTTTTGCCTTTAATCCTTCAACCCATGGAACTATCCACTCCAAGGACATTGTACTATTAAATGCTTTCTTGGCTCTCTTCTGATATCCTGACTTTTCAACTGATGTGAAGAAATCGGGATGCAAACCATCTGCGGCATTGAATGGGAACTGCTTTTCCTCATCCCAATACATTGGATTTAGGGGAATTTGTGTCCAATACCCTTTAAAAAGATTCCATACATCCCATTGTGAGGGAGATTGCTTTTCATCCATTAAACCACTCAAAAGGACTTCTGCACGTAAGCCTTTGGCCAATTCCGCACTTACATTTGATCGCAGATTGAAACGTTCATATTTCAAATCGTTTGATTTGAAGAATCCGTTTTGGTTCAAGTAACCGAAGTTTACGTAATAGTTTATCTTATCAGTTCCTCCTGAAGCACTAAACGAATGTTGGGTTTGAGGTGCTGTATTCCGTAAAGTAGTGCTTTCCCATGGAGTCGATATTTTTTTTCCGGTTAGATATTCATCAATCTGTTCCTTTGAATAGGCAATATTTCCACTTCCATCGTAACGAAACTGATTCATCAGTTTTTCATTCTGAATCTGCATGAATTCTACTGCGTTCATCGCTTTAGGTTGGCCTATCATATTTTGAAAACCAACATACCCTGTATATTCAAGAGCAAATTCCTTACTTTTTTGGCCTCTTTTTGTCGTAATCAACAATACTCCATTCGCCGCACGAACTCCATATATAGCTGCAGATGCATCCTTCAGGACCGAGATAGTCTCAATGTCATTCGGATCCAAGCGCTGATAATTATCTCTTGGCACTCCATCAATAATAACGAGTGGTGCACCCATACCTCTAATTTGCAGATTGTTATCAAAACGTCCCGGTTCGGATGATTTTTGGGTTATTTGCACCCCGGCAATCTTACCTGAAAGCATATTCTGAACATTAGGGCTTTTGGTAGCAACAATCTCCTTTGCACTGATAGCTGAGACAGCTCCCGTAAGTGTCAATTTTTTCTGTGTACCATATCCGACCACAACTACATCTGTCAATGTCCGTGAGTCCTCAACCAATACAATATTAAACACCGATTGAGTACCAATAGAAACTGTTTTAGTAACATAACCTACATATGATACCTGAATGGATGCCGCAGATGAAATCTGCAGCGTAAACTTACCGTCAATATCGGTTATGGCTCCGTTTGTGATTGATCCCACTTCAACAATGTTTGCTCCAATAATTGGCTCACCTGCTTCATCAACAACCGTGCCTGAGATTGATTTAATTGTGTTTTGCGCTTGAACAGGCCCTAATATAAGCACAAAGGCTATTAAAGGGATTAAGCACAAACATAACTTTCTACAATTTTGAACTTGTGTTAATTTCATGTTTCGATTTATTTAGTTAGTAAAGCATAGATTTTTATTCGTTCATAACGAAAAGACACTAAATTTCTTTGCGATTTCAGCAACACGTTAATATCGTTTAATTCAGAAATGAATTAAAGGCAATATCTTGCGCAGCCTTTTGTGCATGATGATTAATACTTTTTAGATAATGAATAAATAGAAGAATAGCAGTAGAATTATTATTCAGAGTATAAGATCTCACACTATTATATTATATCGTGAGATAAATAGATCAGTTCATATATTTAGAGAAATAAATCTCTAAATTTTAGGTATTTGATTTGGTGATTTAAAGAATAGGATGGGTGTTCTCATGGCTATCCGATCTTAATTTGTACTCAGCAAATGTAATAAAGATCAAATACCCAATTAGTTAAATATTAATAACGTAAGCGGGATTAGGATAGATGGGATACAAGAAGGTCTGAGATGCTGATGATGAAAATTTTATTAATCAATGGATTAGTTCAACTATATAATAATAGTTAACTATGATAAGAAAATACAATAAACTATAGGATTTCTTCTATATATTTATTAAGCGATACTCATTTTCGTTCCGACCTTGGAGGATTTCTTTCTGGAGGCGGGGGTACTCTTCAATAAAACAGGGG
>JBKEBB010000326.1:0-1915 GCA_047972845.1 Bacteroidales bacterium | reverse complement strand
CTCACGTTTCTTGATACAAGTAAGAATTATAAGATGTACAATGAGGAGAACCGTGTCCTAGAAACGAAGAGAGGGGATGAACTCTTTACTCACTATGATAAAGTGGAATCTTCTGTTAGTGAGCGTTATGAGAATTCAAAGGCAATAGAAAAGACCAGTACAAAGACCACGACAAAAACAACTTCCACGAAGAAGACGAGGTAAAGCCTATGAAGACAAGTAAAAAGAAACCATCCATTTTGTTTCTTCTGCTTGGTGCAGTGCTTGCTGGATATATTGGATATCTGATTGGGGGAGCATGGGAGCAGGGGATAGAATTAAATGAATTCATCGATCGGTTTAACAAGATTTGTGCAGCTCCCTTAGCAAATTATTATAATGTGTATACAGGTAACGCAGTAGCTATTGCCATAGGAATCTATGGCATGGCTACTGCCATGTATTACACAAGTCAGAGAAATTATATGCCAGGGAAAGAGTTTGGTACGGCAAGGTTTGAGAATCCCAAACAGGTAAATAAAGTGCTAATGGATAAGGATGAAAACTTCAATCGAATCTTAAGTCAGAATGTAAAGATGTCTTTGGATTTTAGAAGACTGAAATTGAATGGGAACATTCTGATCTGTGGAGGTTCTGGTGCAGGAAAGACCTTTTATGAGGTAAAACCGAACTTAATGCAGATGCCTCATAACTGCTCATTTATATGTACTGATCCAAAGGGAGAAATCCTTAGAAGCTGTGGACAGATGCTTAAGAACAATGGATACAATGTGAAAGTAATTAATCTTTTGGAAATGGATAAATCAGATTGTTACAATCCATTTTCCTATATCAGAGAGGAAACAGATGTAGTAAAGCTCATTACCAACTTGATTTCAAATACAACACCAAAAGGCGCAACTCCCTCAGATCCATTTTGGGAGAAAGCGGAAGGACTATTTCTTCAGGCGATTTTCTATTATGTTTGGCTGGAAGAAAAGCCTTCGAAAAGAAATTTTGAAACAGTATTAAAGCTACTTGGAGAAGCAGAGGTAACAGAACAGGGTAAACCGTCCAGACTGGATGTGCGAATGAAGTTCTTGGAAGAACAGTCTTCACTTGGCACAAACCATCCTGCGGTGAAGCAATATAACAAATGTATGCGAGGAGCAGGGGATACAGTTCGTTCCATTATCATCAGTGCGAACTCCAGACTTGCCTTTTTAGAGAATCAACAAGTATTAAGACTTCTATCAAAGGATGAGCTAAATCTTGCAAATGTTGGCATTGGCGTAAATGGGGATGGAGAGACGAAGACAGCCCTCTTTTGTGTAATTCCCGATTCCGACAAATCCTACAACTTTATTATTGGTATGCTTTATACTCAGATATTTCAGGAACTATATTATCAGGCAGATTTTAACTGCGGTGGCAGACTACCAATTCATGTAACCTTTATGCTTGATGAATTTGCCAATGGTGTGACACGTTCTACGCTCAATACGGTAGGAATAACCGACAAAAGCGTAGCCTAGAACACACAAAATGTGGTTTTAGAGAACTGCATAACTGAAATCTCAAATGAGGGGGTAACGCCCCAAAGGGGATTCACTAATACTCCGATTAGCGTCTGTTCTATACAGAGAGCAGAGGTTAAAAGCTCGGGGAAGTCGTGCGAAGCACATCCTAACGGAGACGCAATAGAATAATCTTAGTAAGACATTGGTATTAAAGTGACTAGAGTCCGCCTGTGGATGAAAAGAGTTGTTTTGTTAAATAGCCGAGGCAAGATACCTAGAGGTAGGTATTGTGTGTGACAGTGCGGGTGGGGTTATCATACGGTTAGAATGACCAAATGGCGGTCTGACCAAATTCCGAATGTACGGCTCTAAACGAATGGCTGGTAGAAATGCCAGTGTACCAAAAGGTACGCAAG
>JBKEBB010000323.1:0-30744 GCA_047972845.1 Bacteroidales bacterium | reverse complement strand
ACGGCATGAAGTTTCGTCCCCATGCAAGCAGGATGGAGAAGAGAGTCATCGCCAGCAACGCCCATTTCAATCTACTTTTTACAATAAAAAGTCCCAGGATGAATAGCGCACACACAAATGCACCAACATAGACCGGTCCTGCAGTAAATGGTTGATCTCCCCAATAGGCGTTTTGTTGTGAAAGAAACTGTTTATACTCCTGTCTGACGCCACTTTCCGGAAGATTCTTTGTTCCGATATAACCACTTGCTCCTCCTTTGGTATTGGGAATAAGCAAGGTCCAGGTCTCTCCTATTCCATAGCTCCATCCGGTAATATAATTCCTATCCAACCCCTTCTCATTAGAGGTAGATTCGGCTCCGCTTTCGTGCGGTAATGTCAACTCCGACCCCCCCCGCATTGTCTCTTTACTGTACTGATAGGACTGATATACGTTGGTAAGATTGGTCGAAGCACCAATAATCCCCGCCGCCAAAACCAATGCAGAGGCAATGGCAAAACGCTTTATTTGTTTTTCTTTAATGGCATCCACCAAATAGGCCAAGACGATAGCTGCCATCACAAAAACAAAGTAGTACGACATCTGAGGATGGTTAGAATTGATCTGAAGGGCGGTAAAGAATCCTGTTACCGTAGTTCCTTTCAGATATTCTCCTCGGTAGGCCCACACCAATCCGGCAATTGTTGGAGGGATAAAAGCGAGAGTCATGAATTTCCACAAGTGTCCCACCTGAATAATGATAATAAAATAAGAAGAAAGGGCCCACATTAATGCGCCCACAGTAGCCAGGTCGTTTCGTATCCGAAAAGCCTTCATCAGGATAAAAAAGCCGAGCAGCATCATAAACACCAACCAACTCTCCCCCTTCAACACAAGGGCTTTGAGACTGAACCAATCGGTTATCGTGTTAAGATAGCCAAGGCACTTGCCAAAGAAAGGATACATCGGCATACCGCTAAAGGCCGAGTTGGTCCATCGCGACTCAATACCGGTCTCCTGTTTGTATTTCTCTACATCCGATCCAAACCCTTTACTGGCTGCTCCGTCATCTTGATATAATACCTTCCCTTCAAACTGGGCGGGAGCAAAATAAACCGTTGAAATTACGGCAAACAAGGCGATAATCCCTATATAGGGCAATGCTTTCTTGATAATGGATTGAATAGTCATTGGTATATTTTTGATTCGTTATTTCGATCTAAATGGTCTATGTTTTTACTTGTATTTTTTCTTCAATGTATCGCTGTCCTCCAATCCTTTTCGCAACACGATCTTGCCGATAAAGGCTTCAATAAAGCCCGATCCGTAGCCAATAAGCTGTGTGAACGCCGCTCTGACGGACAACAACGCGATTGTCAAACGGCCATTTTTCAACCACGAATCGACAAACAACAGCAAGACGTACAAGAACAATGGCAACAACGCCCAAGCGCAAACCAACGCTCCAAGCAGCGAAAAAAGAACAAAGAAAAGAAACGCTGCGGGAAGGGCATGCACCAGTTTCAACGATCCGGGATGAAGTATCTGCAACCCAATCCTCCCCTTTCCAAAACTGTTTACCTGTCTGTAAAACTGTCTCCAACTTACTCTCCGTTTGTGTATCACCGCCGCTTCGGGAAACAATCGGATGCTGAATCCCGCGGTACGGATTCGTATACTTAAATCGATGTCCTCTGCATACATATCCTTATATCCCCCCACCCTTTCATAGACGGCACGGGAGAATCCCATGTTGAAGCTGCGTGGCATAAATCGCTCCATTCGCACCTTTCCTCCCCGTATGCCTCCGGTGGTGAAAAAGGAGGTCATCGAGTAGTTAATGGCCTTTTGTATGTCGGAAAACGACTCATCGGCCATGTCCGGCCCTCCGAAACAATCCACATATTCCCGCTCCAAACTCTCCTTTACCGTAGCGAAGTAGGTGGCAGGAATGATGCAATCAGAATCGAAAAAGATAAAATATTCACCCCGAGCCTGTGCCATTCCCACGTTACGGGTATCGCTTCTTCCTGTATTGGGCTTAGAAAAGTAGCGCACTGTCAGTCTGTCCGAGTAACGATCCACTACCTCTTTACAGGGGATGGACGAGCCATCTTCCACAATCACCACTTCGAAGTCTCCTTCGGTCTGACGGGTGAGACTGAACAAGAGTTCGTCCACTTCGTCGGGCCGATTATATACTGGTATAATGATTGAAAAATAAGCCATCCTATAAGCAACAGTTTTCTAATAACGAACGAAGCAAAACAGTCGCTCCGAACATTTGTAACGACAAAGATAATCATTCTTTTGTAGTGATATAATCGGATTGTTCACTGACATCAATTGCTCCTTACCAATTTGCTGTTTATCCTCTCTCCTACTCCTTCATCACAGGGATTAGCGCGCTTTATTACTTCAAAAAAATAGCTATCTTTACCCAACTATTTATCAGACAAACCATAACCAGTAATACATCGAATCACTATGACCCAACCACTCAAACATCTTTTTGTCGCTCTATGTATCGCCTCTGCGGCCATTGGTTCTTCGTCGCATGCTTCGACAAACGAACCGATTCAATACGTAAATCCCCTCCAAGGATCGAATTCCATCGGAGCCTTTTCCACCGGAAACACCTACCCTACCGTAGCCCATCCGTGGGGAACCAATGCATGGTCGCCCCAAACCGGAAAAATGGGCAGTGGCTGGCTCTATTCCTACATCGACAAAACCATCAACGGATTCCGTGTCACCCATCTACCCAGTCCTTGGTGCAACGATTACGGCGTGTTCGCCTTGATGCCCGTAACCGGAGAAGTTGCTTTCGGAGAAGAAGATCGCGCCTCAGCCTACAGTCACAAGCAGGAGACTTCACGCCCCGATTACTACTCCGTACTACTCGAGCGATACGGTATCAAAGCCGAATTGACCCCATCGATGACGGGAGCCATCTTCAACTTTACCTATCCCAAACACGATCAGGCAGCCATAATCCTCGACTGTTTCAACCGTGGTGGTGAGGTGAAAATACTACCCAAAGAGAATAAGATTGTTGGCTATTCGAAGTATTACACCGGAAACAACAACCGAAAACTGCCCGAAAACTTTGCCATTTACTTTGTGATCACCTCTTCCAAATCATTCAAACAGTTTGGGACATGGAATGACAGTGTGCAACACAACAACGTTGCCCAGCAATCGGGCAAACACGTGGGAGGATACATTCGCTTCGCAACGAAAGAGGGTGAGCAGGTTGAATTGAAAGTGGCCGCTTCGTTCGTAAGTGCGGAGCAGGCACAGGTCAACTTCGACCGCGAACTGGCTAAATATTCCTTTGTTCAAGTGAAGCAACAAGCCGCCTCCGAATGGAACAAACAATTGGAAAAGATTGAAGTAAAAGGCGGAACTCTCGATCAAAAGCGCACTCTCTATACGGCTCTTTATCGCACCCTTCTCTTCCCACGCCGCTTCTCTGAGATTGATAAGTCAGGAAAAGAGATTCACTACAGTCCCTATAACGGAAAGATCGAAGAGGGTCCTATGTATGCCGACAACGGATTTTGGGACACATTCCGTGCCACTCACCCCTTCAACACCATCCTCTTTCCCGAGTTGAGCAACCGCATGATGCAAGGATTAGTACACCACGTGAAAGAGGGAGGATGGGTTCCCGAATGGTTCAGTCCCGGTACCATCGACTGCATGATCGGCCAAAACTCCGCCTCTGTTATTGCCGATGCGTACCTCAAAGGCATTCGTGATTACGACTATGAAACTCTGTGGGAAGCCACCATCAAAGGAGCCAATAACACAGGTCCCAACGCCACCGGACGTAGCGGCGTGACCTTCTACAACGATTTAGGCTACGTTCCGTATGATCTGGAGCGCATGCGCGGATCGGTATCTAAAACAATGGAATATGCCTACAACGACTGGTGTATTGCCCAATGGGGCAAATCGATGGGAAAGAGCAGCGAGCTGATCGATCTGCATCTCAAACGTGCTCACAACTATGCAAACGTATTCGACAAATCACTCAATTTTGTCCGTGCCCGCAATAGGGCAGGGGAGTGGGAGCCCAACTTCTCTCCCGACAACTGGAATGCTCCCTTCACCGAAGGTAGCTCATGGCATTGGACATGGGCTGTATTCCACGATCCTCAGGGATTGATCAACCTCATGGGAGGCGACGCTAAGTTTGTAAAACGAATGGACGAAATGTTCGAAGCCCATCCAACGGTTGGTTTGGGAGGCCGTCGCAACCTTATCCACGAAATGACAGAGATGATCGCCGGAGGATTCGGACAATACGCCCATGGCAATCAGCCCGTTCAGCACGCCATCTATCTATACAACTATGCCGGAGCTCCCTACAAAACGCAGTACTGGGCGCGCCAGGTGATGGATCGCCTTTACCATTCAGGCTGGGAAAACGGCAAGGGATTGTGCGGCGATGAAGACAACGGACAAACCTCCACATGGTACATCATGAGCGCGATGGGATTCTATTCCGTTTGTCCCGGCTCGCTCGAATATCCGATCGGCTCTCCTCTTTTTGATGAGATGACGCTCAATCTGCCCAATGGAAAGAAATTTACCGTTAAGACCATCAACAACGGAGAGAAAAACTACTACATCCAATCGGCCAAGCTCAACGGAGTTCCTTTTGAGCGCACATTTCTAACCCATAGTGACATTATGAACGGAGGCACGGTGGAATACGTAATGGGAGCCACACCCAATACCTCATGGGGCACACAGCCCTCCGCCCGTCCCTCGTCAATGACCAAAAGATGATTTAAGCTAAATACTGCCCTACAAAAAGAGGTACGCCCGAATACGGCGTGCCTCTTTTTTATTCTCCGCAATCCGTATTCAACCCTCCAACACTTCTACAAAAAGTGTTCCATAATGGAACATCTCTGTCCGAATACGGACATTCATATAAAATATAATAACCATGTTATCAATTGATTAAATATTTGGCACGCGATTTGCATTTATATGACAAAACCGCATAAAAGATGGACAGAATCATCACAAAAGAAGAAAAGTTGCGCATGAAGCGTAAAGTATTTATCAAAGTAGGAATAGGTGGAGCGATCGGAATCGCGCTGATCACATTCCTTTTTTCACTATTCGCCAACTCCATTTCTCTGAGTCGCCTTCAGGTATCAACTGTCGAGGTCGGGCCACTCGAAGTCTCCGTTTCAGCTTCCGGAAAAGTAATTCCAGCTTTTGAAGAGATCATCAATTCTCCAATCAACAGTCGAATACTCGAAGTGGCGGCAAGAGGAGGTGATTCGGTCGATGTAGGAACCCCACTGTTGAAACTCGATCTTCAATCGGTTGAAAACGATTTCAACAAGATGAAAGACGAAGAGCAACGGAAAGCCCTTCAATTAGAACAAGAAAGAATCAATGCAAGGGGAGAGATATCTGAATTAGAGATGAATATAAAGGTACAACGAATGGAATTAAATCGCAAGGAAGTGGAGTTGCGTAATGAGAAATATCTCGATAGTATCGGGGCGGGAACTGCCGACAAAATAAAAGAGGTAGAACTTGCCTTTAAGGTAGAACAGCTTAAACTGAACGAAAACGAACAAAAGCTGATCAATCAACGTGCCACTACCGAAGCCGACATCAAGATACGGGAGCTTGAATTAAGCATTTACCGAAAGGAGATGAACGAGACATTCCGCACGTTGAACGACGCTCAGATCAGATCTCCCCGCAAAGCCATTCTTACTTATATTGTTACCGAGGTGGGAGCACAGATCATCCAAGGTCAGAAAGTGGCCGTAGTGTCTGATCTTTCCCACTTCAAAGTCAACGGAGAGATTGCCGATGCTTACGGAGACCGTGTCGCGGTAGGGGCAAAAGCCATTGTCCGTATTGGAAACGACGAATTGGAGGGGGTAGTAAGCGAGGTAACTCCATTGTCCAAAAACGGAGTCATCTCATTCACCGTCAGAGTAAACAACGACAACCATCCACGCCTTCGTTCAGGACTGAAGTGTGATCTCTTCTTAATCACCGCGCTCAAAGACGACGTACGTCGTATCGGACTCGTAGCGGGTTATCAGGGAAAGGGAACGTATGAGCTTTTTGTGATGAACGGAAACGAGGCTCGCAAACAAAAAGTGTTGCTGGGCGAAAGCAACTACCAATACGTGGAGGTACTCGAAGGACTCGAACCCGGCGACAAAGTCATCATATCAGACATGAGTGACTACCGGAACAATAAGAAATTAAAAATCAAATAGTCCAATCCTCCGAATAATTCAACAAACTATTAATTAACAATCAATTACAATAATCAAATCACCCAATACACTATGATTACTTTAAACAAACTAACAAAAATCTATCGCACCGACGAAATCGAAACCGTAGCCCTTGAGAATGTAAACCTCGAAGTGAAGCAAGGCGAATTCATCTCCATAATGGGCCCTTCGGGATGTGGTAAATCAACCCTGCTCAACCTCATCGGATTGCTCGACAATCCCTCTTCGGGCACAATCTCCATTGCCGGAACACGTACCGATACGATGAACGAGAAGCAGCTGGCCGCCTTCCGAAACAAACAACTCGGATTCGTATTCCAGAGCTTTCATTTGATCAATTCGCTTAACGTCCTCGACAATGTAGAACTCCCTCTATTGTACCGCAAGGTGGGTGCCAAAGAACGTCGTCAACTGGCCGAACAGGTACTTGAAAAGGTAGGAATGACCCACCGCATGCGCCATTTCCCCACTCAACTTTCGGGAGGACAATGTCAACGTGTAGCCATCGCCCGCGCCATCATCGGCAATCCGCAAATCATCCTTGCCGACGAACCAACCGGAAACTTGGACAGTAAAATGGGTATCGAAGTGATGGACATTCTGCACAATCTCAACCAACAGGAGGGACGAACCATCGTTATGGTTACCCACAACGAGCAGCAAGCCGCACAAACCATGCGCACCGTTCGTTTCTTTGACGGACGCCAGATCAGCTAAGATCGTTTTGGTGAAAGATACGATGAATACCCATTCGTCAGCCCGTCCACTCTACTCTTTTCAGATTTAATAACGACAAAACGATCCCTACATGTTTATTATCTATATCAAACAAACCTGGCAACTGATCAAAGAGAATCGGGTACTTAGTGGCATTTCCATCTTTGGAACGGCCCTTGCTATGGCTATAATCATTGCATTAGTCTTTGTCTACCAAATACAGGTGTCAAATTGCAAACCGGAGATAAACCGAGATAGAACACTATATATCAATAGCCTAGAGCTCACATGGACCAATCGAAAAGGAGTAAGCACCTCCTCGCTCTCCCATTCTATCATTAAGGAATGTCTTTATCCGCTGAAGAATGCAGAAGCTGTAACCGCCGTCACAAACTGGACAGAGCCTATGACAGCGACAACTGTGGACGGGCGAAACATGATAAATGTCCCCTACATCGCTACGGATGCAGCCATCTGGAAAGTTTTCTCTTTTCAGTTTATAGAAGGTTCTCCTTTTACTGCCGAAGAGGTTGAAAGCGGAGTAAGGAGGGCTGTTATTTCTGAAAGAGTCGCACTACACTGCTTTAATTCGATTGATGAGGCTGTCGGGAGTATAATAAAGCTGGATCATCGCGAATATATTGTTTGTGGAGTAGTCCCAAATCTATCGTCTTTCGTAGTTCATTCCTATGCCGATGTATGGATTCCATACACTTCCATGGATATACCCGAACCGACTGATGATCAAGGGAAGGTATTAGGGGATTTCTCTTGTTTAATACTGGCAAAATCAACCAATGACTTTGACGCTATAAAAAAAGAGGTTAATCAAGCGATTAATCAATTTGCAATCGGATTGAAAGACAGAAAGATTTCTCTATTAGGGCAACCCAATACACATCTGGAGCAACTAACAAAACTCTATTCAAATCAAGAAGCAGATTTAAAAGGAACAATCATTCGGTATGGAGCTATTCTTTTGATTCTGTTATTGGTTCCGGCAATCAATCTTTCGGGATTTACTATTACTCGAATGCGTCGTCGTACAGCCGAAATAGGAATCAGAAAAACATTCGGAGCCACACGAAAGGACATTGTGAGTCAAATGATCTATGAGAACCTGATAGTAACTCTGATAGGAGGTGTGATAGGAATTACGGCTGGGTATTTTGTTTTCAATCTGGTTGCCCATTGGTATTTAGGAAATACGCTTGCCGTTCAAACAGGAAGACTGAGTGCTCCTAATCCGATGACAACTGAGAATATTAGTTTTATTTTTCAGTCTGTGTTCAATCCTCTTACCTTGCTTTACATCTTTCTTTTCTGTCTCCTACTTAATATGCTGAGCGCTACTATTCCGTCTTGGATTATATCGCGTAAAACAATTATCAATGCTTTAAATGAGCAAAAATAGAATTCTCCTATGATACGACATATAATAAAGATTTGCGGAAATCAAAAAGCAGCCAATGTATGGATTTGGCTGGAAATGATTGTTGTTTCTCTGATCCTCTGGTTTGTAATTGATACAATCTATTCACAAGTGAGGTTCTATTTCTCTCCACTGGGCCACAACATCAACCATGTGTATCTAGTTAAACTCTCTTCAATACCGGGGGAACCGTTGGATAGTTTAACAAATTATGAACGTATTCAAGTAATAGGAGATCGTATCCGCACTTACAAGGGAGTTGAAGCAGTCTCGCTTTCCGCCCGTGCAATACCTTATGCACAAGGAATGATAGGCGATGCTGTATATGCTGACACTACCAAAGAAATTGAATCAAGCTCAATAAACTACATAACTCCTGACTACTTTCGTGTATTCCGATGTATGAATGAAAATGGAGATACTTCTCCGTTAGTCGAAGCTCTTTCTCTCAAAAAGATAGTTATAAATGGGACTCTCAAAGAGAGCCTATATTCAGGGCATAATCCCATTGGAAAAAAACTATATGTAGGGGGTAACAATAACTCCAATCAAAGAGAGAACGTGGTCGGCGAAGTAATTCCTTTTTTTAGGCGAAGTGAATATGAACGCCCTTTGAATTATTTATTTATATCGCTCACTCCGGAAATAGTAAGTATGGTTAGGCCAAGTAGAATTGAAGTCTGTGTACGAGTCAGTCCAGAAGATGATTATGATTTTCCCGAACGATTCAAAAGAGAAATGAGTAACTCACTCACAGTCGGAAATCTTTTTATCTCAGATGTGATACCCATGTCAATACATAGGAAAAAAGCAATAATAAAGAATGAAGACATTGTATCTCAAAATGGATTGATTGGAATGTTCCTATTACTGAATATTTTCCTCGGAGTAGCAGGCACCTTTTGGTATCGCACTCGCCAACGAAAAAACGAAATGGGCCTACGCATCGCGATGGGATCTACCCGAAGCGGTCTGCTACAACTGATGATAGGAGAGGGGTTGGTGCTGCTGACCTTGTCTATTCTGCCCGCAGTTATCATCGCGTTCAACATTGGATTAACCGATATGATGAATGTGGATCGGATACCTTTTACAATGAACCGATTTCTGATCACTCAAGGAGTCACTGTGTGGTTAATGGCGCTGATGGTATGTATCGGAATCTATTTCCCGGCACGATCCATCAGTCGCCTGCAACCCGCCGACGCGTTACGATATGAATAAACAATAAGATGAAAGAAACGGGGCCCGTTTTCAGCTGTAATGTTAATGCATTTATCCGCTGTTCCATTTATTAATTTACTACTGTTTCAACAACGACAAAATTATCCCTACATGTTTATTATCTATATCAAACAAACCTGGCAACTGATCAAAGAAAATCGGGTACTTAGTGCCATCTCCATCATTGGAACGGCCCTTGCCATGGCAATGATCATCGCGCTGGTATTTGTCTATGAAGTGCAAATGACAAACTCCGCACCTGAGATAAACCGGGACCGGACGTTGTATATTAAAAGAATCAGTTACATGTCAAACAGTGATTCAATAAGAAACTTTGGTTTTTTATCTCAACTCCTTATTAAAGAACGATTCTATAAATTGAAAAATACAGAGGATGTTTCCGCTGTTTCCACTTGGATAGATCCGATTGTCGTATCAACACCTGACGAATTAAAAACTCTAAGAGTCCCATATATTGCTACGGACAACGGGTTTTGGCGAATATATTCGTTTCGATTCCTCGCAGGTGCTCCATTTACTAAAGAAGAGTTTGAAAGCGGAATTTGCAGGGTAGTTATTTCCGAACGACTTGCTCGCTATTGCTTTGGAGACGTGAACGAAGCAATGGGGCGGACACTCAATCTCAACCATAAGGAATACTTGGTGTGCGGGGTTGTAGCAAACGTATCATCCATGTTTAAGATATCCTATGCGGAATTATGGATTCCCTACACCTCGCAAGAATGGCCTGAGCAAACAGAATATCAGCAAACCATGGGCAGCTTCATTTGTCTGATTTTGGCCAACTCACCCTCTGATTTCGACAATATTAAGAAGGAAGCAAGGCAATCCATCGGTCAACTTAATGTGTCGTTACAAGAAGGAAAAGTAGATATATTCGATCAACCCTATACGCACCTTTACCACGTGATCGACCCCATTGATAACTCCTCCGAAAAGATAAAAGAGGTGGTCATTCGATACGGAATTACTCTTTTGATCTTACTAATAGTTCCCGCTATCAATTTATCAGGGTTAACTAGTTCTCGAATGCGTAGGCGCATAGCAGAGATTGGAATCCGAAAAACATTTGGAGCGACCCGTACAGATATTATAAGACAAGTTGTTCTAGAAAATTTACTCCTTACGCTGATAGGAGGAATACTAGGCCTACTCGTCGGATATGGGGTGTTTATCATAGGCGCGAAATGGTTTGTAGGAGATCGCGTTTCCTTCTTCTTGGGAAGAATCAGCTCGCTCGATACATTTGATGCCGCTAATTTGCATCTACTTCTCAAAACAGTATTTAGCCCGTTTACCCTATTGATAATTTTCATGTTTTGCCTTTTTTTGAATTTACTAAGTGCAATGATACCGGCATGGATAGCATCAAAAAAAACCATTGTAAATGCTTTAAACGAACAAAAATAGAGATAAGAAAGCATGGATAACCGATTTACTCCCTACTAGCAATACAAAAAACAATCATTGATATGATCATACATATATATAAAATATGTCGCAATCAGAAGCGGGAAAACATATGGATTTGGCTTGAGCTGACCTTTGTTTCTCTTATTCTGTGGGTGGTGATCGATGCGGTATATGTAAAAACCGCTGAGTACTTTTCTCCTCTCGGGCACAACATTAACCACGTGTATCGAATAGAATTCAACTCTCCTTCGCAAAACAACAATGAGGCAATAACCAATGGAGAGAAGTTGTTGATGATGGCCGATAGAATTCGTAGTTATCAGGGAGTTGAGGCGGTCGCTATCTCTCAGTTATCCATTCCATATGGTACATATTCTCAAAACGAAAGATTACGTCGTGACACTCTCAATAATGAAAAATCCGATATTATAAGTGCGCGAGTAAGAAGGGTAACTCCCGATTTTTTCAGGGTATTTGGGAGTGCCGACCCTGAAGAGAAAATGAACTCGCTTTCCAATGCCATTATGGATGAAAGAAATGGGATTATTAATACCACACTTAAGAATATTCTCTATCCTAATAAAAATGCAATCAATGAATCCGTTTTTATAGGAGATGATACCAACTTAACTGAGAAAATAATTGCTGGAACCATTTCATCGTTTCGCAACAGTGAATTTGACTCCAATCGAAGTAGCTCTACATTATTCATACGACTTACCGAAAAGGAGATAAGCGAAAGCCAACGTCTTAGATATGATTTGACTATACGAGTTAATCCCGCTGCGGATAACAATTTTATTGAACGCTTTAAACGTGAGATGAATAAATCACTATACATAGATGGACTTTTTATGACGGACATCACCCCTATGTCGCTAAAAAGAGCACAGGTTAACAGTAACGAATTAGACAAGATTGAACAGATGGGATTGATAGGCTTGTTTTTGTTGATCAATATCTTTTTAGGAGTAGCAGGCACCTTTTGGTATCGCACTCGCCAACGAAAAAACGAAATGGGCCTACGCATCGCGATGGGATCTACCCGAAGCGGTCTGCAACAACTGATGATAGGAGAGGGGTTGGTGCTACTGACCTTGTCAATACTGCCCGCAGTTATCATCGCGTTCAACATCGGATTAACCGATATGATCAATGTGGATCGGATGCCTTTTACAATGAACCGATTTCTGATCACTCAAGGAGTCACTGTGTGGTTAATGGCGCTGATGGTATGTATCGGGATCTATTTCCCGGCACGATCCATCAGTCGCCTGCAACCCGCCGACGCGCTGCGATATGAATAAACAAATAATCGCAAAAACGAAACGGTACTTTTCGATCCTCAAAAGGAAATATCCCCTTTTTGGAGATAGAACAGACCAATAGAAACAAACCTTTTTACCTTCTATAAAAGAAAACAGATGAACATTTTAATTTCTACCATATGATATCAAACTACTTGAAACAGTCCATTCAGCTAATCAAAGCGAATAAGGTGATGAGCTTCATCTCCATCGCCGGAACAGCTCTATCCATTGCCATGATCATGGTGTTGGTACTGATATATCAGATTCAGACTGCCAACTTCGCTCCCGAGGTAAACCGTGATCGGACGCTCTATGTGGAATATCTCTACTACAATTTCAACGGAGTCGACCGTAAATTCGGCGGAGCCATTTCGGAACGCACCGCCAAGGAGTGCTTCCTCAATCTCAAGTCGGCCAAAGCAACCGTATTGACCGATCTGAAAGACTCTTACCTGAGTTCGCAGGATGAATTACGCCAGATGAAAGGCTATTATCGTCCCGTCGATACACAGTATTGGAACCTGTTCCAATACCGATTCATCGAAGGAAGACCCTTTACGCAGGAAGAGTTTCAGAGCGGAATCAAAAAAACTGTGATCTCTGAAACGGTGGCAAAAACAGTTTTCGGAGGTACAAAAGAGGCAATGGGAGGTACGGTGTTGGTTAATTTCGAAAATTACGAAGTGTGCGGTGTGGTGGAAAACGTATCGTCGCTGCTCAACTTTTCCTACTCGGATGTGTGGGTTCCCCATACCTCGATCCATTGGAACAACTGGGAAGATAGCGAGAATACCCTCGGTGATTTTAAAATACTTCTGTTGATGAACTCACCCGACGGCTACGCCGAGACCAAGGCGGAAATGGAAGAATCATTCAAACGCTTTAATGCCGGATTGGTGAACGGAAAGATTGAACTCCAGGAAAGTCTCTTTGATCATTTGATCTATACGATCGGAAGGGGGCTCTTTGGCACGGTTGAGATGAAAGATATGATGATCCGCCTATCACTCGTATTGATGATATTGCTATTGGTTCCTGCCATCAACCTGTCGAGTTTCACTGTTTCGCGTATGCGCAACAGACTCTCGGAGATAGGCATTCGTAAAGCCTATGGCGCGGTTAAGAGTGATATTATCAGTCAGGTGCTCTACGAAAACCTGATGCTTACTCTCATTGGAGGAGCAATCGGGGTGGTGATCAGTTACCTGATTATAAACGGGGTGATAGATATACTTATCGGAGGAAACACCTTTCAGGATCTCAGCGCGCAGTCGTTTATCTCGATAGGAATGGTATTCCGTCCGGTGGTGATCTTATACGCGTTCCTATTCTGTTTGGTGCTTAACCTAATGAGCGCCTCTATCCCCGCGTGGAGAGTCTCCAGAACAACTATTATCAACGCTATTAAATATTAATCCGTCATACATTATGTTGAAACATCTATATAAACTCTGCTGGAATCAACGGGGAGCCAACGGTTGGATCTGGGCTGAAATGTTCATTGTTTCGGTGATTCTCTGGCTCATTGTGGATATTCTTTACACCAACGTGCATGCCTATTTCCTCCCAATGGGAAACAACACGGAAGAGGTCTATCGAATCTATTTCAGCACACGGGAAAACTCGCATACGGAAGAGCCGGAGGTGACCCGTGAAAACTGGATCACCATACTCGACCGTGTTCGCACCTATCCGGGCGTAGAGCATCTGTCGTGCTCAATGCACTCGGTACCCTACACATGGTCGTTCTCTTCGCGTCCGATACAGACAGACACATTGCACAAATCATTCGCCCAGATACGTACTGTTTCCCCGGAGTTTTTTCAGGTATTCCAATGCACTGCCGAAGGGCAGAGTTCGGAATCACTGGCCTCCCTCTTTCAAGATCCGAGGGCTTGCATCATCGCTCCTCAGGTTGTGGAGGATATCTTCAAAGAAAAAAGTCCGATCGGACAGAAACTGAATGTCAACGAAAACGACCCGACAGACTATCTGGAGGTAAAAGCGGTAATGAAATATTTTAGAAGAGCGGAGTTTCAAAACCAAAACAATTTCGCCTTCTTCGCTTATACCCAACCCCGCATGTTGGACGGACTGAACATTGGCAATGTAGCGAACATCGAGGTGTGCGTACGGGTTTCCCCGCAAGTGGCGGAGGGTTTTGAACAACGGTTTACCAAGGAAATGAGTCGCGGCCTTCGTGTGGGAAACATCTACATGATGAATGTGAAATCGTTTTCCAACCTGAAAAAACTCTACAACAGACCTCAAATGAACGGTATAAAACAGATGGGCGCGATCACTCTCTTTCTATTGATCAATCTGTTTATGGGTATAGTAGGCACCTTTTGGATCCGTACCCAATCGCGAAAGAGCGAAATGGGTTTGCGGGTAGCGATGGGTTCGACTCGCAAAGATTTAATTGCTCTGTTAATAGGGGAGGGGATGGTATTGCTTCTGATTTCGTTTATTCCTACAATCGCGATCGGTTTGAATCTCGGATTGTCGGAGATGATCAATATTGAACTGATGCCTTTCACCGCGACACGATTCCTAATCACTCAGTCTGTCTCATTGGTCCTTATGGCCACAATGATTGGCATCGGTATTCTGATCCCCACGTATCAATACACCAAACTTCAACCCGCCGAAGCATTACGATATGAATAGAATACTCAATACATCAATTACTCTTTTTCTGCTCATTGCCGTCGGATCTATGACGACGGCGAAAGCAGAGAAGTTAAACCTGGAAAAAGCGATTGAGCTGGCGCATAAGCAATCGGTAGATGCGGCTGTAGCTCTCAATCGACTTAAATCGGCCTATTGGCAATACCGTACCTTCCGAGCCGACCAACTTCCGGAATTGGGATTCATGGGAACACTGCCCTCTTATACGCAGGCCTATAATCCGTATCAGTTGCCCGACGGCAGCTACTCCTACGTATTGGCAAACAGTTTGAGCATGCGGGGTATGTTGTCGATCGATCAACAAATAGCACTGACAGGTGGAAAATTATCACTGAATACCTCGCTCGACTTCACACGACAAATGGGTGCTAACGCCAAATCTGAGTTTATGAGCGTACCCATCTCGCTGACTCTTCAACAGCCTCTTTTCGCCGTAAACCACTACAAGTGGAACCGGAAGATTGAACCGGTGCGTTATAAAGAGGCGAAGGCCAACTACGTGCAGCAAACCGAAGAGGTGACCATACGTGCCATCGCCTATTTCTTTGATTGGATTCTGGCTCTTGAAAACCTTTCCGCGGCTCGCCAGAACAGTGCCAATGCCACGAAGCTCTATGAAATCGCCATTGCCAAACGAAAAATAGGACAACTGTCGGAAAGCGAGTTGATGCAACTCAATCTTTCGGATCTGCAAGCGAAAGGATTGGTTACCGAGGCGGTATCAAGACTCAACGCTACCACTTTCGCCTTGAAAACATTTCTGGGACTGGACGAATCGACACAACTGGAACCCGTACTGCCGAAAGAGATTCCGGAGATTCGAATGATGTATAACGAAGTACTGGATAAAGCACAAACCAACAACGCCTTCGCGAAAAATATTCTTCGTCGGCAGTTGCAGGCCGATTACGACGTAGCTACGGCAAAAGGAAACCTGCGGAGCATCAAGCTTTACGCGACGGTGGGTTTCACGGGAATGAACAGTACCATCTCTACCGCCTACAACAACCTTCGCAACAACGCGGTGGCCGAGGTGGGAGTATCCTTTCCAATCCTCGATTGGGGAAAACGGAGGGGACAGGTTAAAGTAGCCGAGTCAAACCGCGAATTGATTCTCTCCCAAACCAAACAGGAGGAGATGCAATTCAATCAGGATATCTTTCTGCTGGTAGAGAATTTTAATAACCAAGCGGGACAGCTAACCATCGCGGAACAAGCGGACACCATTGCCCACAAACGCTACAATATGGCGATAGAGACTTTTATGTTGGGGCGTATAAACATCCTCGACCTGAACGACGCTCAGAAGAAAAAGGACGATGCCAAACAGAAACATATTCAGGAGATGTATCGCTACTGGACCTTCTTCTACAACATTCGCAGCGTCACGCTCTATGATTTCCAACGCCAACGAGAACTAAACGTTGAGTTTGAACAGTTGGTGAACAGATAACGTCAGAACTCTTACCGGCTATCGGTCCTGTAATTTGTTAAGCCCGATGTACGGTTTTCCGGAAAAAGTCTTGTAGATTTGCATTTAATCAATCGGTCACCGAATAGGTGACAAACACATTGCCGATATGATCCTCATTGTTGACGACGACGCTTCGGTTCAATCATCGCTCTCGTTTCTGGTAAAACGAGCCGGATACGATTGTGTGGCTGTGGGCTCACCCCGCAAAGCATGGGAGTGCCTGCAACAACACAATCCGGTTAGTGGTAAAACGGACGCGATGCCCAGTTCGCTCGTCCCCTTTCGACTGGTATTGCTCGATATGAACTTCTCATTGACCACAACGGGCGATGAAGGTCTCACTTTTCTGCGTCAAATCAAGCTATTTTATCCGTCGCTTCCGGTCATTCTGATGACTGCCTGGGGTTCCATCTCCTTGGCGGTGCAAGGAATGCAGGCCGGGGCTTTCGACTTTGTCACCAAACCTTTCAACAATTTGATGCTGCTCAACTCCATACGGACAGCGCTCGAATTGTCCGAAAACAAGACGTTGACGGCGGAAGAGAAACCCGACGTATTCAGCAAGATCATAGGTAAAAGCGAGGCGTTGAAGCAGATTCTCGACACGGTACAACGGATTGCTCCAACCGATGCCTCCGTACTCATTACCGGAGAGAGCGGCACGGGCAAGGAGTTAATAGCCGAAGCCATCCACAATCTGAGCAAACGCGCCAACGAAGCCTTCGTGAAGGTGAATCTGGGAGGTATATCCAATTCTCTGTTTGAAAGCGAAATGTTCGGACACAGGAAAGGGGCCTTCACCGATGCCTCTACCGATCGTGCCGGACGATTCGAGATGGCTCACAAAGGAACCATCTTCTTGGATGAGATAGGCGAACTGGAACTCTCCTCGCAGGTAAAACTTCTTCGCGTGCTACAGGATCAAACCTTCGAAGTGTTGGGAGACAGTCGTCCCAAAAGGGTCGATATACGGGTAATCAGCGCCACCAATCAACCATTGCGCAAACGGGTGGAGGAACGGCTCTTTCGCGAAGATCTCTTCTACCGCATCAACCTGATCACCATTCACCTTCCGCCTCTTCGCGAACGGGTGGAGGATATTCCTTTGCTGGCTTCCCACTTTGCCAATCAACAGGCCCATGCGATTGGAATGAAAGAGGTGGAGTTTACCCCAGAGGCAACTCGATACCTTCAAACGCTTCCCTTAACGGGCAATGTGCGGGAGTTGAAGAATCTGGTGGAACGAACGCTGCTTATCTCTCAAAGAAACCGCATCGACGTGTCGGATCTGAAAAGGAGCTCAACTTCCGAACGGGAACATACCTCGCCCACACTACCATCCTCCGTGTCTGAAATGACAATGGATGAGATTGAAAAACTTCGCATCTCCGAAGCGATCAAACGATTCAACGGAAACATGAAACAGGTAGCCGCCATGTTGGGCATATCCCGTCAGACTTTGTATAGAAGATTAGAGAAACTGGATATAAAGAACCCTCATTCCTCCGATACGTCGGACGAATAATTTTCGTCGTTCCCTTCTATCAAACCAACCAAACGAATGAGCAGATCATCAAATAAGAGTACTTCACCGAATCCACGGCAAAACCAACAGAAACCTTTTTCTTTAAACTGGATCTTTTGGAGCTTTCTGCTGGGAATGGTGGTATTGTTATCTGTGATAAGCTACCAACTCTTTTATATCCTTTCGATCCAATGGTTTGTAGCCTTCGAACTCCTCATTCTGTTCTGCTTATTCTTCCTCTTTCTTCTTTACCAACATACCATCGTACCAATGCGGAAAATAGGTAGCGGCATGGATTTGCTCACCGCTCAGGATTTCAACTCACGACTCAGCAATGTTGGCCAACCCGAAGCGGATAGGGTAGTGAAGCTATTCAATACCCTGATGGATCAGTTGAAAAACGAACGGCTGCACGTCCGCGAGCAGAATCAGTTTCTCGACCTACTGGTAAAAGCATCCCCTCTTGGAATCATTATACTCAGTCTGAACAAAGAGATCGAATCGGTCAACACCGCGGCTATCAAGTTACTGCAAGTGAATCAGGAAGAGATGTTGACAGGAAAAAGATTAAATGAGTTGGATCTGCCATTGATGGTGGAACTATCACGCATCGAACGCGGCACCTCCGACATTGTCCGACTGGGCAATGCCAATATTTACAAATGTACACACGCCTCGTTTATCGACAGGGGATTCTACCGATCGTTCTACCTAATCGAACAACTCACCAAAGAGTGGTTTGAATCCGAAAAACAGGCGTATGAAAAGGTAATCCGAACCATTTCACACGAAGTAAACAACACAATGGCGGGAGTTAGCTGTACGCTCGATTCGTTGCTTAGCGTCGAACAGGAAAAAAGCTATGGAGGTGAGGTGGTTGATCTGCTTCAAACCACCATCGACCGTTGCTACAGCCTTTCGGGCTTTATAAGAAACTACGCCGATGTGGTAAAACTACCCGAACCTGTGTTGGCGGAAATCTCGTTGAACGATATGGTGCAGCGATCTGTGCCGTTTTGGGAATCGATCTGTCAATCCTATAAAAAGGCGGAAGTCAGTTTAGAAGTCAATCTCTGTTGCGATTCTCCCACCATATCCGCGGACTGGATTCTTTTCGAGCAGGCACTGCTGAACATTATTAAAAACGCCGTGGAGGCTATTCCTGCAAAGGGTAGGGTAGTGGTAACGACCGGAAATAACCCCGCGGAGATTGTGGTGGCCAATAATGGTAATCCGATCGACAAAGAGAGTGCCGACAAACTGTTCACCCCCTTCTTCTCTACCAAGCCCAGTGGACAAGGAATCGGATTGATCGTTATCCGCGAGGTGCTTCAACGTCATGGGTTCAACTTCTCTCTGGCCTCTAATCCGGACGGGTGGACCCGTTTTACCGTTCGAATGGATAATCGATAGGGAACAAAAGAAAGAGGGGATAAGGATTCTGTTGATTATCCTCATCCCCTCTTGGGAATAGTATATCGTATTCGAACGTTCTACCTATACGTTGAATCGGAAATGCATGATGTCGCCATCCTGAACCACGTACTCCTTACCCTCCACATTCATCTTTCCTGCCTCTTTACAGGCGTTTTCAGAGCCTAATGCTATGAAGTCGGTATATTTGATCACCTCGGCACGAATAAAGCCTTTTTCGAAGTCTGTGTGGATCACACCTGCACAAACAGGAGCTTTACTTCCGCGAAGGAATGTCCAAGCGCGTACCTCCTGCACTCCGGCGGTAAAATAGGTTTGCAGATCGAGCAAACGATACGCGGAACGGATCAGACGAGCCACTCCCGACTCTTTCAATCCAATCTCTTCCAAAAACATCTGACGCTCCTCGTAGGTTTCAAATTCGGCTATTTCAGATTCGATTTTAGCGGCAACCACCAAATAATCGGCCTCCTCATCCTTAATCGCCTCTTTCAACATCTCCACATATTTGTTTCCGGTGGCAGCACTTGCCTCGTCCACATTGCATACATAGAGCACCGGTTTTGACGTGAGCAGGAAAAGTTCTTTTACCGCCTTTTCTTCGTCTTTGTTAGCCGGTTTGAACACTCGAGCGGGTTTTCCCTGTTCGAGCGCCTCCTTGATTTGAACCATCACTTCGTATTGCACTTTGGCCGACTTGTCACCTCCTGTTTGCGCTTGCTTTTGCACACGTTGAATGCGGCTGTCGATGGTTTCAAGGTCTTTCAACTGCAATTCGTAATCGATGATCTCTTTGTCGCGCACCGGATTAACCGATCCGTCAACGTGGGTCACATTCTCGTCGTCGAAGCAGCGAAGTACATGCAAAATGGCATCTGTTTCACGAATATTGGCCAAAAATTTATTGCCTAATCCATCACCTTTGCTGGCACCTTTCACCAATCCGGCAATATCTACAATCTCCACCGTAGTAGGTACAATGCGGTTGGGATTGACCAATTCGGCCAGCTTGTTGAGTCGTTCGTCGGGCACGGTAATCACCCCTACATTGGGTTCAATGGTACAAAAAGGGAAGTTTGCCGCTTGAGCCTTCGCGTTGGAAAGACAGTTGAAAAGGGTCGATTTGCCCACATTGGGAAGCCCTACAATACCGCAAGATAATGCCATGAAATCGTATTATTAATTGTATATATGTCGTTTTGAGCCGACAAAGATACAACTTTTATGCCGAACATTCAGCGTTTCACCTTCATAGCCATTGCTCATAAAAGGCAATATGCGCCATAATTCAGCGGATTGGTATTCATATTGGTAGAAATCAATATAGATTCAACCCTATTGGACGGTTGCTATTAATCATTCCTACACTACTCTTTACCGGTACGGTGTACAGGGTGATTGATCGCGGTGTACACCGCAGCCCGTTGCTCTGTACAGGGTAAATTGTATAAGACTGCTCGTTTTTATTAATAGGAAAGCTGATTATTGAAAGTATATATACGCCGATTGAATACATAACTTGAACGAATGGCTGAAGGTTGGAGATAAAAAAGGTGCTGAAGAGTGGGTCATCTTCAACACCTTTGGTGTGTATCAAAATTGTATCCAGAGATACAGTAGTCGATTATTGCTCTATAAGCTCCAGTTTTTGGTCAATTCCCTTTTCAGTAACCGAAATACCCTCCTTCATCCAACGCGGCATAGGGGCATCCTTGAGGTAATGATCGAAAAACTGATACATACGTCTGCTCCAGTCGATCATAGCGGGACGCGACTTGAGGTTGTGGGGCTCTTTGTTGTAATTAAGCATCCACACCGGTTTACCCAATCGTCGAAGGGCGATGAAATATTCGATTCCTTGATACCAAGGCACCGCACCGTCGTCGTCGGAGTGACGAATCAACATGGGAGTATTCACCTTATCGGCACGAACAACCGGGGAGTTTTCCAAATAAAGGTCCAATCGTTCCCATGGTGTAGCACCTATACGGCTCTGGGTGTGTTCATACTGGAATGAACGGGCCATACCGGATTCCCAACGAATACCTCCGTAGGCAGACAACATATTGCTGACAGGCGCACCGGGAGAGCAACAGCGGAACATGTCGGTACGAGTGACCAAATAGGCGATCTGATATCCACCCCAGCTTTGTCCCTGCAAACCGATTCGGGCTTTGTCGGCAATGCCGCGTTCGATCAATGCTTGGCTACCGCTGACCACTACGTCGTAGCAACTTTTACCGGGATATCCGGTGGTATAAGTGATATCAGGCATGAACACCACGTATCCGTTGCTGTTGCAGATTGAGGGGAAAACGATGGAACGACTGGGAAGGGGAGGATAATATTTATGAAGTTCCTGGGTATGTGTTTCGTAAAAATAGACAATTGTAGGGTAGGTTTTGGTTGAGTCATACCCTTCGGGCAGATAAAGAATTCCTTTGGCTGGTTTTCCGTTCAGGTCGGTCCATTCAAACAGTTGGGATGTTCCCCAGTTGTATTCCGATTGTTGTGGATTGGCATCGGTGATCCGTTCAGTAGAAGATACAAATTTGTCAGCCACCCACAAATCACGAAACTCGCGGTAGTTTTCTCTTGTAAAAAGTATATTTTTCCCTTCTCGCGCTTCGGCTCTGAAGGTATATACGTAGGGACCTTCCACTCTCTTTTCGGGTTTACTTCCCAACTTGAGGGTATAGAAACCACTCTCCATATTCACCCGGTTGAATGATCTGAGCAGAAGGGTACCGGTCGTGTTGATGGATGAAAACTTGCCACGCTCGCGATCAATGGGTACCAAGGTAAATTGTGTTTGAAGGTCGCGGCCTATCTGAGTCACATTGACTGGGGCTGATTTACCTGTCACATCCAACGCCCAAATATCAAATCGATCACTCACCCATGCTTTCCCATCCGCTTTGTTCCAACCTACAAACGAGTAGGATGAAGGATACAGAGGCATGTCATTGTCTTCGTTGTAGAGAGGGTAGGGGATAGAGGCGGAGATGTTTTGCTCTTTGCCTGTTTTCATATCCACTGAAAACCAATTTTTGGCTGCAACATCGTAAAACAGCACATGACTACCCGATGGAGATAGATAGGTAGAGATGATTCTCTTTTGAGTTATCATTTTTTTATCGCCCGTTTTTAAATCAATGGAGTAAAGATCTTCGGGAGTCTGCATATCCCATGTCATGGAGTGCAGGTAGTGAATATCGGCTATACCGAGCGCATAGGTAGATTCATCGTTTTCGGCAAAATGAATGGTTTCGATCGTTTCATCAGCCAAAGGCAACCATCGCTTCTCCTTAGTGAAATAGATTGCTTGGTAGTTTTTCTCTTCCCATCGTTTCTTATTGGCAAGTTGTTGAGTCATCAAGTAGGTGTCGTGCCAACTCCAAAGGTCCACAGAAAATTTCTCATCGTTGGTAAGCGTATCTTTAGGCAACTCCTTCAACTTGGGTGCTACATCGAAACGAAGTTGATTACCGCTACGTGTAAAAGAGAGTTTTGAAAAGGGGCTAATGCTCCATCCGTGAGGCATCTTCTCAGAAAGATGATCGATTGTAGCAGTGGTGATTCCCTTTTTACCCTTTAAATCGGCATAATAAAGGGTATAAAGGGCATGTTTCACTGTATCGGTAGAGGCAATAAAAGCGGCTTGATCGCCTGCTTCGTCGATAGCCAAGACCGGCACTTTACCAAACGTAGTAGAGAATGCCATATAAGCGGTATCCGCCACACGTTGCGACACCGAATAGGGATAGATGAATACCTGACAAAGAGAGTCGGCCTGTTTGGTATAGATAAATGAGTTGCCACTGCGAGAAAGGGCAAAACTCTTCACACTGTCGGCCACAACGGAATCGCCCGAAACAACATCAAAGACCACCAAACGAAGAAATTTTTTCGCCTTCTCGGTGGTGTCACTTTTTAATTCGTATGTGTAAGCCGCCGTATTACCATCCTCTGATACTTTGAACTCTTTGGCTTGTGGGTATTGAGTCAATGTGAAATCTCTTAAACGGATTATAGAAAAAGTATCACGTGGTAATTTATCCTCCTTCAGCTTGGCCAACTTGGCACGACGGAGGGTATCCATCGCTACTTTTTGTTTCAGTAACATAAATTGTTCCTTACCAAATAAAAGAGGATCAGTTGCTCTTGCTACACGAGTTGATTGTTTGCTCTCGGTCGATTGAATGATAAACTCTCCATCACCAAATTGCGGATTTAATCCATACCACAACCATTTTCCATTATCCGATAACTGGGGAGAAGCAATTTCCTTCCATGTATCATACTCCTTTTCTCCCAATGATTTTTTTACAGTCTGTGCTTGTAAAGAAAGAGAGAACACAGCCATCGAGACAACTAAAACGAATGTAACTTTTCTCATACAGGTATTATTGATTAAATGCGTTATTTGGACAATTCAAGCATCCTTCTAATAGGAACAACCGCCTTTTCGATAATATCATCCGAAATGATTATTTCAGGTGATTCTTCCTTCAAACATCTGTACACTTTATCAAGTGTATTCAATTTCATAAAGTTACATTCGTTGCACGCACAAGTACTGTCATTCGGAGGCGCGGGAATGAATGTCTTATCCGGACTTAATCGCTGCATCTCGTGAATGATTCCCGATTCGGTAGCTACAATGAATTTTTTATTATCGGATTGAGTGGTGAAGTTCAACAAAGAAGCGGTTGAACCAATATGATCGGCCATTAACAACACAGGACGCTTACATTCGGGATGAGCCAACAGGAGCGCGTCGGGATGCTCTTTCTTCAACTGCACAATTTTTTCGAGCGAGAACTGTTCATGCACATGGCACGCTCCGTCCCAAAGTACCATTTGGCGTCCTGTAACGGAGTTTATGTAGTTTCCCAAGTTACGGTCGGGACCAAAGATGATTTTCTCATCAGCGGGCAAGGAGTCGATAATACGCTTGGCATTGGATGATGTGACCACAATGTCGGTAAGCGTTTTTAATTCGGCAGTAGTATTTACGTAGGTAACCACCGTATAGCCGGGATATTTCGCTTTGAATGGGGCGAAATCCTCCGCTTTGCAGCTGTCGGCGAGCGAACAACCGGCTTCCAAATCGGGTATCAATACTTTTTTGGAGGGATTGAGTATCTTTGCCGTCTCCCCCATAAAGTGCACTCCGCAAAGCACAATAATATCAGCGTCCGTCTTTTCGGCCTGCTGCGCGAGAGCTAAACTATCACCAATGAAGTCGGCAATGTTTTGTATCTCCTCTCGTTGGTAGTAGTGAGCCATGATAACGGCATTTTTCTCTTTTTTCAACGAGTCTATTGCCGACACCAATTCTTCGTTCGTCATTCCACCAACATTCGAATTTGTTTTCAACACATTCATATTATTATCTATTTAATTCTAACTTATAAATGAAAAATGAAGATGATAATAGGGTGTTGATATAGTTGAAAAGAAATTGACAGGTTATTTGCTTTTTACGTTATACTCAGTACAACCTCTTTTCATAAACATGTAATCAACACCTTAAAATCCTAATAGTAAAAGCTATTTGTATGTTATCAACACCCTGTTTATATCTTGCAAAGTTAAAAACTTTTGGGTTATAAGCCTTCTCATATCTGTTTAAAATGGTGTGAATAGACGGATGAAAAGAAGTAACAATTTCAATAACCAACAAGCTCAGATGGGCTGCTTATAAAAATAACAACACTTGTCAAGTGAATAGTTTCACTTTTTATCTAAAAGTATTACCACACTTATCAACAGGTTATCCATATCAAAAAAGGGCGGACAATGAATGTTTGGGATGAAAGGAAAAGGAGAGGATGAATGAGGAGAGAAGAGTGAGATTAGGCGTTTTCGGATGGAATCTCCTCATCGCAAATCTCTCTGTCGAGATCAGATAGGGCCTCTTTTTCCGATTCTTTGTTTTTGGATGCAAAGATGGTATTGAGCAACTCTTTATCTTTACGGATGCGTTGCATGGTCATTTCAGCCGCTTTTTGCTGAGACTCCTTTTTGGAATGACCCACACCTACGCCAACAGGTTGTCCGCCTACCAATATGCGTGTTTGGAAGACTAGTTGATTCTCTTTATCGGTAAACTCTTCAATCAGGTCAAAAGTGATATCTATTTTATATTTCTGGCTCCACTCTATCAATACGGATTTGAAGTTTACCTCTTTCTTGGCAATGGAATTGAAATTGATGTAGGGATTGACAATCTTGGATTGAATGAACTTTTTGGTCATCTCATAGCCCTGATCCAAGTAAATGGCGCCGATAAGAGCTTCAAGGGCGTTACCCAATACGCAACTGTGGTGTATGTTTGTTTTGGTAGTGGAAGAGACAACGAGATGTTTATCCAATCCCAATTGAATGGCGATATGGTTCAATGACTCTCTCTGAACTATTTTAGAGCGGGTATTGGTTAGAAATCCCTCCTTTTTGAAAGGAAACTGATGATAGAGCAGATCGGCAATAATGGTGTCGAGAACGGCATCGCCCAAGAATTCGAGGCGTTCGTTGTTCTCCCACTTTCCCTCCTTATTTATCCTTGAAGAGGATTTATGAAGGAGAGCCTGCTCGTAAAGAAGAATGTCATTAGGGAAGAAACCGAGCAAACGGTATAAACATAAATAGGGCTTCTTACTACGGTTAGTAAGAAACCCTATTCTATTTTTAATCCATTTGATCACAAATTACTTGGCAAACTTTTTAAAGATTAAGCTTGCATTGTGGCCTCCAAATCCGAATGTGTTTGACAGAGCGGCGTTGACAACGCGTTTCTGTGGTTGGTTGAAGGTGTAGTTGAGCGAATAATCGATCTCTTCATCTTCGTCACCCGGAGTGAAATTAATAGTAGGAGGTACAACGTCATTCTGAATAGAGAGCACGCACACCATGGCTTCAAGTGCTCCTGTTGCTCCTAACAAATGGCCTGTCATTGACTTGGTTGAACTGATATTCAACTTGGGTGCATGTTCTCCGAAGACCTCTTTAATGGCTCTAACCTCAGATATATCGCCCACCGGAGTCGATGTCCCGTGAACGTTGATATAATCGATCTCTTCGGGTTGCATTTCAGCATCTTTCAGGGCTCTACGCATAACCAGTTTCGCGCCCAATCCTTCCGGATGAGATGCGGTAAGGTGGTACGCGTCGGCCGACATACCTCCACCTACTACTTCGGCGTAGATCTTAGCACCGCGAGCGAGGGCATGTTCCATATCTTCCAAAACAAGCGCCGCGCTACCTTCTCCCATAACAAAACCATCACGGCTTTTACTGAAGGGACGAGAGGCACTCTGAGGACTGTCGTTACGAGTTGAAAGTGCTTGCATGGCGTTGAAACCACCAACAGAACTCTCGGTAACGGAAGCCTCCGAACCTCCGCATACGAAGGCTACAGCTTTTCCAAGGCGGATATAGTTGAAAGCGTCAATGATAGCATTTGTTGAGGATGCGCATGCTGAGACTGGGGAAAAGTTGGGTCCTCTGAATCCGTTTATCATCGAAATATGACCGGCGGCAATATCCGCAATCATTTTCGGTATAAAAAACGGATTGAATTTAGGTCCCAATTGACGATTACGTTCATACCCGTAGAGTTCGTCTTCAAGGGTCTTTAGTCCACCAATACCGGCAGAAAAGATTACACCCACCTCGTCTCTGTCCAATTGCTCATAATCCAATATGCCCGAATCTTTCAAGGCTTCGTTTGAAGATACTACGGCAAACTGCGCGTAGCGGTCAAACTTGCGAGCCTCTTTGCGGTCGAAGTAATCGTTTACATTGTAATCTTTTACTTCGCAGGCAAATTTGGTTTTATGCATGCTTGCATCAAAAAGCGTAACAGGTGCAGCACCGCTCACACCGTTAAGAAGCGCTTCCCAAGTTGTGGGAGCGTCTTTACCTAAAGGAGTGATAGATCCTATACCTGTTACTACTACTCTTTTTAATTCCATAAAGTAGAAAGAGTTGTTTTACTTAAGAGCTGCTTCGATGTGAGCGATAGCGTCTCCTACAGTTGAAATTTTTTCTGCTTGGTCGTCAGCAATGGTGATTCCAAATTGCTTTTCGAACTCCATGATCAATTCTACTGTATCGAGTGAATCAGCGCCAAGATCATTGGTAAAGCTAGCTTCAGGAGTTACTTCTGATTCTTCGCGACCCAATTTATCAACAATAATCTCTTTTACTTTTGCTGCAACGTCAGACATAATCTTTTCTTTTTTAGTTTAGTTTGATGAATACTTTTCTAATTTTGCGATTGCAAAGGAACACATATTTATTCATTGTGTCCAAATATTCGACATAAAAAATTCATTCACTATGCACATTTTACTATTAATTGTGCAAAAAACAGACCTATAATGGCTATAAAACTGGCACTTTTTGCATCAGGATCGGGTTCTAACGCAGAAAATATTATTCGTTTTTTTGCCGAAAAGCATAAAATCGAGGTAGTTCTTGTCGTTTCCAGCCGATCGGATACCTTTGTTTTGGATCGAGCGGAGCGTCTCAACATCCCTTCTTGTGTGTTGACCCGCGACGATATGAATAATACTCCCGACAAGGTTATGGGTATTCTAAAAGAGTACCAAGTTGATTTTATTGTTCTTGCGGGCTATCTGTTGAAGGTACCCGACTACCTCATTCATGCTTTTCCCAACGCGATCATTAACATACATCCCGCTTTGTTGCCAAAATACGGGGGTAAAGGAATGTATGGAGACAATGTGCATAAGGCGGTGGTTGCCGCCGGTGAAAAAGAATCCGGAATAACTATTCACTACGTCAATGAACATTATGACGAAGGACAGATTGTTTTCCAAGCCAGATGCGAGGTATTGCCTACTGACTCTTTCAGCGATGTAGCCCGAAAAGTGCACGAGTTGGAATATGCCCATTTCCCTCAGGTGATCGAGCAGATTCTCACGAAAGGATAGATTGCTTTTATTGTGATGGTAGTGATGCGATACTATTGGCGATGAATTCATCGTCTCTGATTAGCAGTCTGTTTGATTCTATACATATACATGAGATGGCGGATAGATATGGCGGATGATAGGCCATTCTATTTTTGAATTGTTACGTCTATTTGTCTCTTTTTTTCGTTTTTCGAATGAAAAGTAAGGTGGTTAATATCATTTTATAATTTATTAATTATCATACTTCTACCTTATAGTACAATCGATGTAAACCTGCTATATATAACACGTTTCCGTTTTATTGTTCGTGTATTTTCTTGCTATGAATAAGAAATCATTTTGGTATGATTTTATCTAAACAGCAATCAAAAGCTTTTCATAACTAACAAATTATGCCTAATTTGGCACTCATATACCAATCTTATTTAACCTAAATGTAATTATCCATGAAAAGAAGAGAGTTTTTAACCCATTCCGCTTTGTTGGGAGCAGCCATTCCAGTGGGAATGACCTCGACCCTGACATCGTGTGTAGGAGGTCAAAAAGAGGCGGCGTTGAAACAGTTCACTCCCGAAGAGTTGGGAATGTTTTCTTTTGTTGAAATCGCTCCCGATGGGAAACCCCTGAAGGCTGCCTTGATCGGTTGTGGCGACCGCGGAACAGGTGCCGCTTGCCAATTTCTTGAGGCTGGTCCGAATGTTTCTATCGTAGCGATGGTTGATGTGCTGAAGGATCGTCTTGAGCGAAGCAGAGAGATCTTGAAAGAGAAGTACAACAATGTGGTAGCCGACGAAAACTGTTTCCTTGGTTTCGACGCCTACAAAAAGGTGTTGGAAATGCCTGAGATCGACCTGGTTCTCTTGACTACTCCCACTCACTTCCGCCCCGAACAGTTTAAAGCTGCTGTCGAAGCCAAAAAACATGTGTTTATGGAGAAACCTTGCGCGGTTGATCCCAATGGTATCCGTACTGTAATTGCCGCAGGCAAGAGCGCGCAGGCTGCCGGACTAACCGTTATTACAGGTAATCAACGCCGTCATCGTCGTGACTATTGGGAAGCGTTGATCCAGGTACGCAACGGACTTATTGGCGACGTTGTCAACGCTGGTGCTTACTGGGATCAGGGTGCTTGGTGGAATAAGCCGCAACGTAAGGAGTGGAACGATATGGAGTATTGCATCCGTAACTGGTTCAATATTCTATGGCTCAGTGGTGACCATCTGCTCGATCAGGGAATTCACAACATCGACATTGTTACTTGGTTTACCGGAATGCGTCCCGAGAACGCCATCGGTTTTGGAGGCCGTGCTCGCCGACTGACAGGCGACATCTTTGACTTCTTCGCTGTTGACTATCGCTATCCGAACAACAAACGCATGTTGGCCACCGCCCGTCAGATCGACGGATGCGAAAACAACGTGAGTGAGTTTATCCAAGGATCGAAAGGTGTTTGCTTCTTGAAAGACAACAACAAGGATATCCGAATTGAAGATTACGCGGGTAATGTGTTGTGGCAGTACGATTATGAAAACAAACCGGTGAAGAATCCATACAATCAGGAACACATTCACTTGGTTGAATCCATCCGTTTGGACAAAAAAATCAATCAGGCCGAAGATCTTGCTTATTCTACCATGATTGCCATTATGGGTCGTGAAGCAGCCTATACAGGACGAAACATCGCGTGGGAAGAGATCATGACCATGGATCTTTATTATGGTCCCGACAAGTACGAGTTTGGTCCGCTACCATTCTATAAAGAGGGTGTAGCTCCACGTCCGGGAAAAGATCCTAAAACACCCGAATAAATGGGTTGTTGAATAATACGAATAAAGGGCAGTACCGAGATAGACCACGGACTGCCCTTTTTTATTGACTAAATGACAGGTACATATATATGCTGTCAAATATGTATGAATAATATCTCCTGTTTGTTATTAAACATATTTTCCTATAACTATCAGCTTCTTGACGTCAGGAAAGAGATCATCAATTTGACGATCAGCATTGACGAATGACTCTTTCTCTATCTATCCCTTTCAAGAAATTTTTCCCCTTGAAATTTCACCAAAATTATTGTATTTAGCGAACACTCCAACATTCAACGTCTTCATATTTTTTCTCAACAACTTTGGTTATCTACATTGTATATATCAACAACATCTTTGTATCGTCCTGAAAAACCGTTACAGGATTAATAATATAAAAATAGTAGAATTGATTAATTGGAGATGCCTGCAGGCATCTCCAATTTTCGTCTATACGTTTTAATCTTCACAGTACGC
>JBKEBB010000308.1:0-6874 GCA_047972845.1 Bacteroidales bacterium | reverse complement strand
AAAGAAAATTCTTTTCGTTGCTACCAAAAAACAAGCAAAAGACGTTGTTGCTGAGAAAGCAGCTTCGGTAAATATGCCTTATGTAATCGAGCGTTGGCCCGGTGGTATGTTGACTAACTTCCCTACTATTCGTAAGGCAGTTAAGAAAATGACTACTATCGACAAAATGGCTACTGATGGTACATTTGATAACCTGTCAAAACGCGAAAAACTTCAAATTACACGTCAACGTGCTAAGTTGGAGAAAAACTTGGGAAGTATCTCTGATATGACCCGTCTTCCTTCTGCTGTTTTTGTTATTGACGTAATGAAAGAGCACATCGCGGTAGCGGAAGCAAATCGTTTGGGTATTCCTGTGTTCGGTATTGTTGATACAAATTCAAATCCGGCGTTGATCGATTACGTAATCCCAGCTAATGATGATGCAACAAAATCAGTAGAAGTAATTTTGAGCGCCCTTTGCGGAGCAATCATCGAAGGTCTTGAGGAGCGTAAGATTGAGAAAGCAGACAGCCAAGCTGAAGAAGAATCAGTTGCGGCACGTGCAGAGCGCAGACCTCGTACAGCTCGTAGAGAGAGAACCAAAAAGGAGGATGATGAAGCACTTAATCTGAAAGTAGCTTCAAAATTCATCAAAGAGGACGAAGAATAATTTCTTGTGAAACCGTCGAATTGCTTTAAGCTGATAAATCAATTATCGTAAAGCAATTCGACGTTCATCATATCCCAACAATTCAACACATACAATACTATGGCAGTAACAATGGCAGATATTACCAAGCTTCGTAAAATGACCGGAGCTGGTATGATGGATTGCAAAAACGCATTGATCGAATCAGACAATGACTTCGACAAAGCAATCGAAATAATTCGTAAAAAAGGACAGGCAGTAGCAGCGAAGCGTTCGGATCGTGAAGCATCTGAAGGTTGTGTATTGGCTGGTACCAATGGCGATTTTGCCGCAATCGTGGCTTTGAAATGTGAAACAGACTTCGTAGCTAAGAACGCTGACTTCATCGCTCTTACACAAACTATTCTTGATGCTGCTTTGGCTGAGAAACCGGCCGACATGGAAGCTCTTTTGGCTTTGCAGGTGAACGGTAGCTCGATCGCTCAGTTGATCACTGATCGTATTGGTGTGACTGGCGAGAAGATGGAACTTGGCTATTACGAGTTTATCTCTGCTCCATCTACTATCTCATACATTCACCCGGGAAACAAACTGGCTACTTTAGTAGGATTCAATCAAACTGGATTTGAGGTGCAGATTGCTAAAGACGTAGCTATGCAAGTTGCCGCTATGAGCCCTATCTCTTTGAGCAAAGATGATATGCCTCAAAGTGTGATTGAGAAAGAATTGGTTATCGGTCGTGAGAAGGCACGCGAAGAAGGTAAACCTGAAGCAATGCTTGATAAGATCGCACAAGGCCGTTTGGGTAAATTCTTCCAAGAATCTACACTGTTGGAGCAAGCATTTATCAAAGATCAAAAGATCTCTGTTGCTACATACATGGAATCACAATTGAAAGGATTGACTGCAACAGGATTCAAACGTGTTACTTTGAACGAAGAATAAACGGAATGTCAATTTTCCTTTTCTATAAACAAAAAGAACCTACTCATTCGAGTAGGTTCTTTTTGTTTATAGATCTATTTAGATATCGTTGAGGAACTGTTTAGTCGGGCAATCGTACCTTCTCGGGTTCTTCTTCCTGGAACTTCTTAAAATCGTTTATGAGTAAACGGAGATCGTCCAGAAACTCCTTTGAACAACCATTCTTTTCAGCAAAAGAATAGTAAGATTCCATTGTGTCAACCGCATTTATGTCTGTGCCGCACAAAACAAAAACAGGGACATCATTGTCCAAACACTTACGTACAAGTCGTTGTTGATCTTTCATAGTTGAGTCATATACAAAAACTACATCATTGTCAGGTGATCCGACAACTCTTTTCTATCTATAAAATTAGGGTATTTGAATGATGCCATCGCCATCGCCATTCCGGCATGAATAACCCCATCTATTCCTAGCTTTTGGGATAGTTTCTTAGCTCCGTCTTGATTTATGGCTGTTAGAACGAATCCGGTATAGAAATGGGCTATGCCCAGACTCTCCGCCATGAGTGAGGCATTTTCGTAGGCGAGATTGGCATCGATACTTCCAAAACGGCTCTTTTTAGGAGTATGAATCAACAGAAGCGCGGTTGCTTTACGTAATATCTGATCATTTCCTTTCTCATTTTCTTCTTTCATTCTGCTGAATGCCTTCTCGTATTTATAAACATCCTTCATAAATGGTTTAAGGAAGAATCGCACCAATGGGTTGGTTAATACCCGTCCCAATTTATCAAATATTCCAATCGTATAATCGGTTATCAGTTTTAATTTCTCCGGATCGGTTATGATGGTGAAAGATACCGTTTGCGTGTTTGATGCCGTTGGGGCGCGATGGGCTGCCTCTGCTATCTGAAGAAGAAGTTCTTTTGGTATTGGTCTTGAGGAGAAAGCGCGGTTCGATCTTCTTCCTTTGATGATGTGCATCATCTTTTCGGGAGTAGGATAGAGGCTGTAGTTGATCGGGTGAACCTTTTCCGCGGGGAACTCGGAATGTAATACAGAGTCGGAAGGACATACCGCCACGCAATGGCCACAGCTTATACACCCTTCCACACTATCTACCCGCACCGGTTCGGAAGTGATTCGTTGACTGATTATTTCAGAAGGGCACACACGTACACAATGACCGCATTTGATGCAGGTGGCAATATCTATACTGATTGTTTTCATTTTGTCTGTTATTACATTTGTTTGGTGTTCGACAACAATTTGTGACCTATTGGGCAAAAGAGGCATTTCTTGGTACGACAATACTCTTTTGATAATTGAATCAATGCCTGGCTGTCAAACGCATTTTCTATCTCTACTCCGTGATTCTTCCAAATACGAGTGTATTTGTTATCTTCGGCAGTAATCTTCTCTAACCAACTGTAGGCCTTTTCACACAGCAATTCATCTCCAATTTGTCTTCCGTATGCAAACAATGTGGGGACTACCGCGTTGATGAGTATCACGTTTATTGTTTGTTTACCCATTTTGCCCGAATGCGAAGTAGTTTCGTTGTTAAAGCAATAATGGGTTCTCCAATACTCGGACAAATTCTTTGAAAAGAGGCGATATATCTTTTCCTCGTCTGTTATCTCCTTTATTTTTGAAAACAGCGACTGCTCTCTATGAAACAACGAAGCAGCTTGAGCCATCCGAAGATGAGGAAAGTTCGACGGTCTCAATCGTAGCATTTTCCACAATGTTGGCTCCATTGGAATTAGGTCAAACTTTCGTTTTAAAAACAGGAACTCTTTTCTAAGAGCCTCTTCGTAAACATTCTCGGGATTCTCACGGTTGAGTAATCCGGCTTGTCCTATAAGCAATGCTTCGGTTTGAAATAGGGAATCGGCATGTTTCAATAGAATTGTCAATGGGAGGGAACGGCCCAATCTTTCGAACGCGTCGCCATTAATTCCCATCCCCAACGATCGAAGGAGCAGCACATAAAAGACTTCTTCCCAATTTCCTTTGTTAAGTTCAAGCAGTCGTGCCACATTTTCGCTTTTCTGCTCAAGCCGTTCTATTAGTAACCGACTCTTTAGACTAACCCAATGGATAGCATTGATGTCTTCAATTCTATCCAGACATGGAAAAAGGATGTTCTTGTTTAAGAAGTAGTCCATCCGTTGGTTGATCACTTCCGAATGAGGAATAATCAACTGGGGAATAGTCTCTCCCTTAGTAGAAATAGTCTCGCAATCAGATTCCGCTACTACGTGCAGAATGACCGAATCGTATGCCTTGTCAATAGAGTGATTATGACGTTTCCAGTCAGATGCCTTTTGATGTATCTCAACATCTCCAGCCCACAGCGTTCCGTCAATCTCTATTTTAGCATTGAAAAAGTCCGGACCCGCATCGCTGTTACTTAATCCTACATCTATTACTTTGACTCTTTTTCCATTGGTTGTTTCCAGTTTCTGCTTTTCGAATAAACGAAATTGCCAGATGTAATGGAGGTGTTTTTCCATAGCATGTTAAGTTAGATTTCGTAATCAACACATGCTCGAGCAATTTTGATGGCACCAATTTTAGAAGCTACCGCCTGATGCGCGGGATGAACTGCATATGCATTCAATCCGGCCATATCGTCAAATAGGGTAGTAAGTACAAGGTCATTTCCCTCTTTCGGATTACTGTTGATACCTACTTCCATTTCCTTGAGTGACGGAACTACGCCTAACAGTGCCTCAAGTTCGTTTTTTATCTCTTGGATAGCCGCATGACGTTCAGCATGGCATTCGAACGATTTGAACGTAAAAATAACAATGTGCTTAATCATAATGAAGTTATTAGGTGTTTATATTTTATAGTCCACTTTGCGAATATTGGCTTCTTCGAATCTTCTTATACCGCCCAATTCAGTTCTTTGATTGCATCATAATCATCGAAATAGGGGAGTTGCAGATTCCGGAAATCACTATACCTTTGCAAAGGTAAACGACTTTCCTCATAAAACAGCGGATCTAATCTGAATTTGACCGCATATTTGACGGTTGTTTTGTTCGTTTTTCTATTTTTGTTCGGATGCGAATTTGATTTAGTCAGCAATAATATGAATACTCATCGTATCTTAAGTACCCGTAAGATCAAAAACATTTGGTTAATTACTTTTTTATTGCTTGCCGTACTTGTCGCTGTAATCGTGGTTCGATCGTTTCCTTTTGGAATCTATGTCAAGCACAAGGATCTCGATGAGAAGATCCAATGTGGAGACACATTGCGAATACTGACTCTCTACAGTTCCACCTCCTATTTTATATACAAGGGCGTGGCTATGGGTTATGAATATGAGTTGGCCGCCCGTTTCGCCGAATCTTTGGGCATTCCATACGTCGTAAAGGTGTGTCCCAATACCGTCGCCTTAAAAGAGGCATTGATCAGGGGCGAAGGGGATCTAGTGGCATACAGTCTTCCGGTTACTATTGAAGATCGTGAGATTCTTACCTATTGCGGACGTGAAAGTATTACCCATCAGGTGATTGTCCAACGAAAGAATAGAGGAGATTTCGTATTAAAGGATGTACTCGATCTAAAGGGTAAAGATGTCTATGTGCTGGATGGCTCACGTTATCATGAACGTCTAATCAATTTAAACGAAGAGGTCGGAGGAGGAATTAATATCCATCTGATCGATAAAGACTCCATTACGACTGAGGAGTTGATTGAAGAGGTCGCCGTGGGAATTATCCCCTACACAGTTTCCGATGTTCATACGGCTGAACTGAATAAGACCTATTTCAACAATATAGATGTCTCTCTTCAAATTAGTTTTTCTCAACGTCTCTCATGGGCCGTAAATAAAGATTGTCCTCAATTAGTGGATAAACTCAATGAGTGGTTTACCAATAATAATTCCACTTCTACCATTTCCGCTTTAACCAAGCGTTATTTTGAACAGAGCAAGCGACCGATTCAAAGTCCCATTTTATCCATTGTAGGGAATCGAATCTCCCAGTATGACGAAATATTTAAAGAGTATGCCAAAGGATTGGGTTGGGATTGGCGACTATTAGCCTCCTTAGCCTATCAGGAGTCGAAATTCGACACGGCACAAGTGTCGTGGGCGGGGGCGGTAGGTATAATGCAATTGATGCCACCTACGGCTGCCGCATTTAATCTTACTCCAGCCGAAGCCCGAAACCCAAAAAAAAGTATTGATGCGGCCACTCGTTTTATCCGGGTATTGATCAATATCTTCAAAGCAATTCCCGATAGTAAAGAGCGTGTCAAATTTGTGTTAGCCGCCTACAACGCCGGACATAATCATGTTTTCGACGCGATGGCATTGGCACGAAAATACGGACGCGATCCCCATAAATGGGATGGCTCTGTCGCGCAATATGTATTGTGGAAAAGCAACCCGGATTATTACAACGACCCGGTGGTTAAATTCGGATATCTTAGAGGAAATGAGACGTTTGACTATGTGGTTGAAGTGCTCGAACGTTATGAATATTACAAAGAGAAAATAAAATAGTGAGGATTTAATCTTGCAATTAACCAGATGTTTGATTGAATCTCCACCTTGAAACACCGTACCCTGAACAATTAAAAATGAGAATATGAAATACACATTTTCTTCCCCAGTCGGATGGATTGAGATAAGCTATTCAAACACACACATCACCTCTGTTCGAATTGTTGATAGCTCAGCTGCGAGTAACGATTCTCCTAATGAAATCGCGTTGAATTGTGAATCTCAATTAATGCAATATTTCAAGGGAGAGAGGAAATCGTTCGATCTTCCTTTAATGCAATCAGGCACCCCATTTCAAGAAAGGGTGTGGAGTGAACTCGAAAAAATTCCCTACGGTGAGACGATCAGTTACAAAGAATTGGCAATCCGAGTTGGATCCGAACGAGCCTCAAGGGCTGTTGGGAGTGCCAATGGGAAAAATAATATATGTATTATTGTCCCCTGTCACCGTGTCATTGAATCAGACGGAGGGTTAGGCGGTTACGCCTATGGTGTAGAGGTAAAAAAGAAACTTATTGAAATGGAAATAGGTTTTTTTAACACAAAATAATGCGATAATATTTGCAAGATATTAGAAAGGCCTATATATTTGCATTGTTTTTTCATAGCATTAGATTTTAAGGTTGATGAGAGACAGCAAGACGTGAGTCTATGGTTGTCTCTCGATTTTTTGGTAATGATGCCAAAAATGGTTGGTGAAGTTCTTGAAAATAGTTTGTAACTTCAAGGCGAAACTAAAGAGGAGATGAGCTCTGCTGGAGAGCAACTCATTAGCAATAGGTTTCAGA
>JBKEBB010000307.1:0-3666 GCA_047972845.1 Bacteroidales bacterium | reverse complement strand
TCCGACAAGAAGAGTCGGTCGGTTTATCCTATCCGTCATTTTCTTTGTTTTCTTCTCTTCTACCCTATCCGCGCAACTGCAACGTTATACCGTCAGCGGAACCATTTCAGACAGCGAATCGGGCGAAACAATCATCGGCGCCAATATTGTACTGAAAGATAATCCGTCCATTGGGGCGGTAAGCAACAACTACGGATTTTTCTCAATCACCCTCCCCGCCGGAAAACAGACTCTGCTTGTCTCCTATATCGGATATACGCAAACCGAAAGGGAGATTGATCTGTCGGAAAACAAACGTCTCGACATCGCTCTTCACACTCAATCCACCGAATTACAGGAGGTGGTGGTCACCGCGGTACGAAAAGATGAGAATGTGATGCAAACACAGGTGGGTGTGGAGCGTCTCGAGGTGAAGGAAATATCCAAAATTCCCGTTCTACTGGGCGAAAGAGACATACTCAAGTCCATCCAACTCCTTCCCGGAGTAAAAAGCGCGGGAGAAGGAAGCAGTGGATTCGCGGTACGCGGAGGAAACACCGATCAAAACCTTATTCTCCTGGACGAAGCCACTGTATATAATGCCTCCCACCTGATGGGATTCTTCTCCACTTTCAACAGCGATGCCATCAAGGATGCCACTCTCTTTAAGGGAAACGCTCCCGCCCAGTTCGGGGGACGACTCTCTTCGGTGCTCGACATCCGAATGAACGAAGGCAATAACCAACATTTCGGTGCCAGCGGAGGAATCGGGCTGATCTCCTCGCGCCTCAACGTCGAAGGTCCCATTGTGAAAGGCAAAGGATCATTCATCGTTTCGGGACGCAGAAGCTACGCCGATCTCTTTATTCCCCTGATGAACGATCCCCAAACAAAAAACACCACCCTCTACTTTTACGACCTCAACATCAAAGCCAACTACACGTTTGGCGAAAAAGACCGCCTTTACATCTCTTCCTACCTCGGAAGAGACAAATTCGGACAAGACAGTACCTTCCGCATGGATTGGGGAAACGGTACCGCCACCGTTCGCTGGAATCACATCATGAACAACCGGATGTTTTCAAACACCTCACTCATATTCAGCGATTACAGCTACAACATTATGAGCGACAACTACGGAAACACCTTCAAGGCCAATTCGATGATCCGCGATTTCAATCTGAAACAGGAGTTTCAATACTATCCCAACAACTCCCACACCCTCCGTTTCGGCCTCAACAGCGTTCACCACACCCTCTATCCCCAAATGGTCGAGATAGAGAAGACACCCAACTTTCAAGTGCCAGACAAGCGATACGGATGGGAAAACGCCCTCTACTTCTCCGACGAATGGAAAATCTCTCCACGGCTGAGTGCCAACTATGGAATACGTCTCTCCTCCTTTACCGTACTTGGCGGAGGCAACTTCTTCACGTTTGACAGCGATGGCGATGTGGTCGATTCGGTCTATTACAAGCCGGGAGCCTTTGTGAAAACCTATTTCCACATCCAGCCCCGTCTCTCTCTCAACTATCTGCTCACCCCCACCTCCTCGCTCAAAGCCGGATATGCCCGCAATGTTCAGAATCTCCATCTGATTTCCAACTCCACCATGTCCTCTCCCTCCGATCTGTGGATTCCGTCCAGTATCAACGTTAAACCCGAGGTGGCTGATCAGGTGTCGATCGGATACTTCCGCAATTTCCTCAACAATGAGTACGAATTGAGCATTGAGGCCTACTACAAAACCATGCAGAATCAGATCGACTACCGCAACGGAGCCGATCTGCGCGCGAATCAAAAGATAGAAGGCGAACTGCTCTACGGCAAAGGAAGAGCTTACGGAGCCGAATTCTTTCTTCGCAAAAGATATGGAAAGCTGAACGGATGGATCTCCTATACCCTCTCACGCACGGAGCGATTGATCGACGGCATCAACGACAACCGATGGTACCCTACCCGTACCGACTGCACCCACGACATCGCCATCGTAGCCATCTACTCCCCCAATGCCAAATGGGACTTTAGTGCCAATTGGGTATATAATACCGGAAAAGCGGTCACCTACCCCAGTGGCAAATATTATTACGACGGGGCTTGGCGATTTTACTACACCGAACGAAACGGATACCGCATGCCTGCCTACCATCGTCTCGACCTTGGAGCAACGCTCTATATCGTAAAAACCGCCAAACGCGAGTCCTCTTGGAATTTCTCCATCTACAACGCCTATGGCAGAGAGAACCCCTACTTCATTCGTTTTCAGCAAAACGAGAAAAACCCCGATAAGATCGAAGCCGAGCAAACCTCTTTGTTCCGGTGGGTTCCCTCCATAACCTATAACTTTAAGTTCTGATCGCCCTATGAGACACCTCCTTTTAGCCATATTGATCGTTATAGGAAACTCATCCTGCAAGAAAATCATCGACATCGACCTCAATGATTCCGATCCGGTGTTGGTCATCGAAGCATCTGTCACCAAGGATTCGTTGCTCAATTGGGCTCTGCTCACCAAAAGCATGAACTTCAACGATGCCCCCCTTCCTCCCCTTGTGAGCAATGCCACAATTAAACTTGAAACAAACGATGGCCGCTCAGAAGAGATGAGAATGATCCGTCCCGGATTCTACATCTCCAACTCCATCCGTGGAGAGGAGGGAAAAGAATATACTCTGACTGTCGAGGTGGAAGGGAAACAGTACCGCGCCATCAGTCGAATTCCTACACAAATCGCTATGGACTCTCTCACCTGCAAAGAGGAGTTTGGGCGTGGTAAAACCGAATACCGAATCACCCCCCACTACCAAGATCCCGCCGGAGTGGAGAATTTCTACAAGTTCAGCATCACGATAAACGGACTTCCCGACCCAAATATCAACATCCGCAACGACAAGTATTACGACGGAGCCTACACCTCACGCCCTCTTTGGACCACCAACGAGCTTAAGAAAGGCGACACCGTACGGGTAGAGATGGAGTGTGTCGATTCCAACGTCTATCTCTTCTACTACACCCTCAACCGAAGCCAACGCATGAGCTCCGCGTCGCCATCCAATCCGGTTTCCAACTTCACAGGCGGCTGTCTCGGCTGCTTCAGAGGAAAAACCGCCCAAACCATGGAGATCATCGTTGAGTGATCTCACTTACAAATCTTCAATCGCTCCCCCATCCTTTCAGTTCTGATCTTTAATAGTTCAGTTTCCACAGCCTAACCGTGGTCTGACAGAAAATAGATCTCACCCTACCCATTCGACATATTCCACATCTCTACAATCATTGAGTAAATTTACTCAGTCTATTGAGTAAATTCATGAACAACTCGACAATATACTCATATAAAAACAATTACAAGAGAAACTAACAAACAAAGATGGATAAATGAGCCTACTCAATTATTTTTCAAACCTATTATCAATTTAGAATTGCAAATAGCCAAAACTCAAAGTTACACTATAGCCAGGAGTTTTATAATGCTATACTTCTATTAAATTTATCGATGACTTGCATTAATTCTTTTTCATTTATAACTTTAATTTCCAATTCAATAGCTTGTTCACTTTTTTTTATATTTGGTAATGATGCCAAAAATGGTTGGTGAAGTTCTTGAAAATAGTTTGTAACTTCAAGGCGAAACTAAAGAGGAGATGAGCTCTGCTGGAGAGCAACTCATTAGCAATAGGTTTCAGA
>JBKEBB010000306.1:0-1523 GCA_047972845.1 Bacteroidales bacterium | reverse complement strand
GTGCGGTTATTTTCGCTCCCTCAGTGGCGATAAAAAGCACACCCGACCAAAACGGAACAGACCTATTTATTCTCCACGAAGGCACTACAGTGGAAATAAAAAGTAAGCTCGGCTCTTGGACAGAAATCGAGTTAGCCGATGGAAACGTTGGCTGGATTGAACAAAACAAAATGGAGATCATTTAAATGATAGAAACCCTCAATCAACTGGATACAAAGGTAACCATCGCACTGAATAGCTTACACTGTTCAGCGTGCGATGGTTTCTTCTATCTATATACCCAATCATGGGTTTGGATTCCTCTTTACCTTGTATTAGTCTTTCTGATTTGGAAGCAATACCGTGTGAAAGGAATCTACTTCATACTGCTTATCATTCTCTCCGTTGGGCTAAGCGATTTCATCGCATCAGGCATTTTCAAACCATGGGTACAACGTTTGCGCCCAAGCCATGAGCCCGCGCTGAGCAACATAATCCACATCGTTAACAATTATAGAGGGGGGCAATTCGGGTTCTTCTCGTCACATGCGGCCAATAGTTTTTCTCTCGCCACGTTTGTCTCTCTAATTCTCTACAAACAATACCGACTACTTCCCTATTTACTCTTCATTTGGGCAGTCCTAAATGCCTATTCACGCCTTTACTTAGGAGTTCACTACCTTGGCGACCTCCTTGTAGGAGCAGCCACCGGAACAATTATCAGTTTGCTTTTATTCTGTTTTTCAAGAATTTCCTTTCCGATTAAAAAGAAATCAACTGTCTTGTAAGCGTTTGAAGTTAACTCCTGGAATTAAACGTTTAGTTGGTTTTCATCAAATTCAAGAGATAGGCAAAAAAAGAGTCCGGATATTTGTTTGAAACAAAAATGTAACATATATTAGAGGCGTGAATAACAGCAATAAAAGATCGAATTATTAACTTTAATACAGAAAATCATGGAAAAGCGTATCACATTTAATGAACTGAGAAAGATCAAAAACAGTTTACCCACCGGAAGTTCTCAAAGGATTGCTGATGAATTAGGTATTTGCGTGGATACCGTGAGAAATTATTTCGGTGGTAAAAATTACGAAGAAGGTTCCAGTTGTGGTTTCCATATTGAGCCGGGTCCTGACGGTGGTATTGTTACTCTTGACGACACAACTATACTAGACAAAGCATTGGCAATCCTACACGCGCAAGTTAAGGAAGAACAGATTGAGGAATAAGACTCATTGGTATCTCGTTTCTCTTGCTAACAATACGAAGAAACACTGATACCTATAAAAATGTCATTTACGCTAAATACAAGAGGCAACTAATTCGAGACGAATCAGTTGCCTTTTTTGGTATTACAGGCTCCCTTACAATCGATCAGCACAATCAGACATACAAATCTCTGTCCACAAAAAACGAATATACCTTTTAGGTAATGATGCCAAAAATGGTTGGTGAAGTTCTTGAAAATAGTTTGTAACTTCAAGGCGAAACTAAAGAGGAGATGAGCTCTGCTGGAGAGCAACTCATTAGCAATAGGTTTCAGA
>JBKEBB010000305.1:0-3236 GCA_047972845.1 Bacteroidales bacterium | reverse complement strand
TCGGTAGTTGTAGCGGCGCGATATAGTAAGCTTACCCACCTGCCTCTTTAGCTCAGTTGGCCAGAGCACGTGATTTGTAATCTCGGGGTCGTTGGTTCGAATCCGACAAGAGGCTCAAAAGTTATTTCATAGATATAGAAAAGAGACTGCTACTTAAGTGTAACAGTCTCTTTCTTTTTAGGACTATCCGTGCCTCATCATTCACAAGAGTTCGTATAAAACGTCTTCTATATATAGATTAAAAAAAGGTATATTCCTATTAGCTAAAAGGTATATTCCTATCAAACAAAAGGAGCAAACGTGTTGAGTAAGACGTTTGCTCCTTTTTACAGTCCTCACTTATCCAATATGTCATATAGAATCTCTCATCCATTATCCCTATCGGATAATGTGAAACTCAATCTGTTCAGATAGTTTCTCATCCGGATTGTTTCTATCATATCGAATCAACAACAATCCGTCTTTCACTCCAAATTCAGAGTTCAGCATGTAAGTATTATCTATCACCTGTTCGGTATAGCTGTGTTTATTCAAGTCGTATCGTGTCAATACCAACGGCTTATCATCCACCGATTCCTTGCCAGACGACCAACAGAGTTGAATCAACGCTCCATCATCACCCCACATCATCGGAGGATTGTAAAGCGGATTGGTTATGTAGTTGCGCATCTTCTCTTCATCCCCGTTACCACTAAACACAAATCCCGAAGGAATCATACTCTCCTTTTTATAGTAATTCTCTCTTGCTTTATTCCGATAGTCAAACCGATAGACAAGGGGCGAAAAGTTATAGTTATAGGTGGCGGCCTCTTGTCCGAATACCAGTTGCACGGCGTTTGCATAGCCCAATTCGTTGTAACGACTCTTATACTCATTTTCCAAGTAGAGCGGCAATAGCTCCACCTCTTTCGATTGAATATTATATCGGACGGCAATTGGCAAATTCCAATGGGCATCCCAATTGTCATACACAATCGAACAATACAAATCAGAAGTTGCCCGACTGTAATACGGTTTCGCCTCCACTCCGGCATAAAGCCATCCGCTATTCTCCCCTACCGACACTTCCGGAAGATGCTTTTCTAGGATCTTTCCCTCCGAATCAATCAAACAGAAACCTCTAAAATAGAATACAAAGAGTGAGTCGGGAGAAACAGGATAAATATGCATTATATCCTGAATGTTATTTTTCTCCGTCTCTTGAATGGCAATGTGCGAAATCGTTCGATTTTTCAGATCAAAATAATCGATCAACCCACTCCTATTGTTGAAGGCATAATAAAGCAGTTGATTGTCCCCTTCATACACCCCATTCATTTTGTGGTAAGAGGGCAACGACAAACTATCCAGGTCGATGATGATCTTCTCGACCACTCGTACAGGTTCGCTCTCCACTTTAGTCAAAGCAGTAGAATGTTCCTTTTTCGTACTACAAGAGGCGATTGATAACAGCAGCAAGAGAATGGTGGGTAGTTTCATCTCAATTATATTGAAAAGTGATTATTCGGATATCTGGTTCGACAGTCAGTCCATATATTATTTTGTTCGTTGTATCAACATCAAACGAATAGATCCCCCGATCCAGCGTGTATCGCCTCACCGGATTCAGGTCAAGATCGAACACAAGAATCTCATCCATCAAGAATAAATTAGGAATCGTAGGATCAAACACTTTTCCGGAATACAACACCCACAACTCATCGTTCACAATCACCGGAGATTCATAGCCTATTCGGGCTACTCCCAGTGTATGCACGACCTGCATCATATCTCCTTTTCGTGCCTCATTCACATCCGGGAAGAAACCATCAGGCCCGTGCATCCTCTTAATCAACAATCCATTCAGATCATATTTTTCAATCAAATCGGTATTGTTATAGGCCAAAAACAGGATCGAATCACGATAACTACACATTTTACATAGAAATGCCTCCGCCTGAGCATAGGTACTTAATTCCGTTCCATAGTAAGGCATTGATATATGATCCTTCAGCACTGTTCCCTCACGAGAATACATTACAAATCGACTGTCAGGAGTAGATAAGCTGTTTGCAACCAATACATCTCCGATCCATTGAACATTGTCAAACATACAATTTTTTATCCGCACAAAATCAATGCACTCAACCTGATCTGACTGTTTAAACGAGGACACCAGAAACTTAGTAACTTTTGTCAACTGTTTATCGAAAAGCCACACGGTATCGCCCTTAATCCGAATGTGCTTACAATAACCCATATCGTTTGGTCCGGAGCCGAAATCAATGTAATGATCCATCTCATTGTTCGATCTGAGATTAATTTTAGTTAGCATCTTACCGTTCTCCGCGCTATTGATAAAAAGAAGCGAGTCACCGCTCAACGCAAGCATGGAGGGAGAAGAAATCAACTCAATACCCTCCCCAACTTCATTCAAATGGATCGTTTCCAAGAAATCACGAGACGAAAAACGGTTCGACGCTTCGTATTTCACTTGATTACAACCCATCAAAAGAATGGTTAATCCTACTACAAACCCTGCTTTCATTTTTCGGTTTGAAATATGGGTTTACACACCACCAGATGATAACAAGACAATTTATCAAGGCCCGAAACAACTATATTCCCCTGTTTCGTTCCCTTTAACGTCGATTTATCAAGTATCTCCTTATATCGCTCTTTCATATCGGGAGACGTTGCCGCGGCTACCAAAACAGGAGACTCTCCCCGATTCGTTTTATCCGGGTTATCAAAATACCTCCACACAAAAACTTCATCCTTCTGTTTATATATTCTCGGATTTATTGACCTTCTTGGTACATTAAAGCTAAATATCAACTGAGTACCATCCAATTCTCTGACTTCGAGAATATAGTTAGCGTGGTTTGAACCAACAAACAGTCTCGCGGTCTGCTCTCCTACCTTTTTATCATGATTCCACTCCATTTGAGTGACTTCAAGAGATTCTACTCGATCCTCCGCATCAATCTTATACGTTTTCGTATCCAACTCCACCCCCATAATAGCAATGGGCTTCACGCCTCTAGGAGTGGTTATCGCCCGAACTTGTGCCGACAACGACAACGAGTACACCCACGCAAGCACCAAAAGAACAATACACCTATTCATACTATTATTTTAGGTAATGATGCCAAAAATGGTTGGTGAAGTTCTTGAAAATAGTTTGTAACTTCAAGGCGAAACTAAAGAGGAGATGAGCTCTGCTGGAGAGCAACTCATTAGCAATAGGTTTCAGA
>JBKEBB010000244.1:0-12198 GCA_047972845.1 Bacteroidales bacterium | reverse complement strand
TGGATCCTGCAGACGAAGAGAAAATATCCGATCGTGAGAAGGTGATCCAAAATTACCCAAATAAGCCTTAGAGGCCGAGTGACCTTCATACAAAGCACTATTTTGGAAATTATAGGGAATTGTGTCTACAGGAGAAGAGCTGATCTCACCTAACTTTTCAGACACTTTCCATGAATAAATGTAGTTAGGAGGAATAACAAAACGGGCAGAAGTGGTTTCATCACTATGCGCTCCCCCCATACCTGATTGTCCGCTCCTAGAGGACTGGCCACTAGCGATAGAAGGAAAAAGTAGCATCAAAGCAACAAAGATATATTGAGCACAATTCATCAGACAGGTGTTTCAAAATTTGAATTATCCGGCAAATAAACTGAAAAGAGAGCAGATATGGAAAATATTATGTTATTTTCGTACTTCCTCTATCAATTGCTTGAATCCTTTTGGTATTGGGGTCTCGAATCGAAGCGACTCATTTGTGATTGGATGAATGAAGGCCAACTTATAGGCATGCAAGGCCACCCGCCCCAACGGGTTAGTTGTCGCTCCATATTTTTTATCCCCTATTATACTGTGGTGAACATACTCGGCATGAGCACGGATTTGATTTTTCCTACCTGTTTGCAGCTGGAATTCAACCAACGAAAAATCATTATTACTACCCAACACTTTATAATTCGTCACAGCCAATATCCCTTCGCCTTCGTTTACAGCAAAAACTTTTAGATTTTTATTTTCTGTCAAATAGGATTTAATAACACCTTCTCGAGGTGTGAGTTCACCCTCCAAAACAGCAATGTATTTTCGTTCAACAATCACTTTATGCCAAAGGGCTTGCAACTGTTCTTGAATCTCTTGTTTTTTGGCATATATCATCAATCCGGAGGTTTCACGATCCAGACGATGAACAATAAAAATTTTATTGGTGTGGTGTTTCTTTTTTACGTATTCGCTTAGGATATAGTATGCAGTACGATCGCGCGTTTTATCATTGGCTATGGATAACAATCCCTCTTTCTTTTCAACCACAATCAGCGAGCTGTCTTCGTAAACAATTCGCAACATCGAATGATTGAGTGTTTGATTAGCACCTGTCGATGATATCTTCACTTCAAATCCCCTTCTCAGAGGAGTATCAAACTGCGTCGTGGCACTATTATTTACCATCACCTGTCTGTGCGCTAGAAGCGATTTAACATGGCTTCGGCTCTTATCCGCCAAAATCTTTAACAAGAAAGGAAGCAAGGTTGTCTCCTCCTCCACTCTAAAAGTGAGTTGTCGATCCTCCTTAGGCTGTTCTTTTCTTCCTTTATTCAGTGGTTTTCCTCCACCTTTATTTGATTTTATCATTGATCAATTATTGAACCTTTAACGGACATATCATCACCTCTTTTCACTTGTCAAATATACAAAACAGGCAATGGTAATATGTGATTATTAAAACAAACTCTATTTATCTATTATATTGACTACAAAGATAGTCGATCCGATCACAACGGAGTCTCCATTGTTCAATGCAATCTTATCGTACTTTCCTAAACGCACTCCTTGGTAGAATGTACCCTTCCTACTACCAAAATCACTTAAAAGGAGTTGCAATGATCCATCTGCTTTTCTACTAACTTCAATCAAACAATGGTTTCTAGCCATATCATCATCTCCAGATTCGATAGGTATTTCAATTTCATTCCCTTTGGTTCGTCTTCCGATCATGTTCTTTCCAAGATAAAGGGAGTGGGTTTGTTTATAGCAAAGGATATTTTCCAAAATAGTGACTGATCCAATCTTTTCACGATCCAGATTTTCTTGATCAGGTTGTTTCAGCTTTACTCCGAAATTCCTCCCACATTCATTACAGTGCATATGAATCGCTTGCTGTCCTTCGTATTTATCAAGATCAACAAACAAAGGATTATCACAACGGGGACAACGAATCTTTTTAGGCATATGTCATTTTACGTGATTACAGATTAAAAAATAGATTATTCTTCCCCGTTAATCTCAGCCATTTCATCCAGATTCTTGGGCAATGATTTATTCAACCATATATACCCCACAAGACCTGACAACAACGAACCAATTATTATTCCCACCTTCGCCTGATTCAACAGATTAGTTCCCACTTCGGGAATATCCGCATAGGATAGGTTGGCAATGAACAATGAAACAGTAAAACCGATACCTCCTAAAAACGAGATTCCAATTATATGATTGAAATTCACGTGCGAGGTAAGCGACGAGTGAGTAAACTTTATAAATAGATAACTAAAGGAAAATATACCGATAAATTTACCGAGGAAGAGTCCTGCTATTACTGAGAGACTCACCCCTTCAAACACATTATTGAGAGTTATTCCTTCAAGATCTACTCCTGCGTTCGCAAAGGCAAAGAGAGGCATGATCAAATAGGCTACAAACGAATGAAGGTTATCCTCCATATCTTGTAAAGGACTAATCACGTGATCAGACGACTCCTCTACTCTCTTCAAAGAATCAATCTGTTGAGAAGTGAGTATAACGTGCCTACCATCGGATATTTGGTCTGTGGGAAACTCATAGATACATGTCTTTATTCGGTTAATGTATTTATAAACATCCAATTTTGGACGTGCAGGAATAGTGAATGCCACCAACACACCGGCAATTGTTGGATGTATGCCCGATTGCAGAAACAGCGTCCAAATAACAAATCCAAATGAAAGATAAAACACTTTAGAGTATATCTTGAGTCTTCCTCCGAGGATTAAAATACCATATACGGCTACAGCAACTAATAAATAAGAATACTCGATTCCCGAGCTATACTTCAGTGCTATAATGATAATTCCTCCTATATCATCCACTACTGCCAGAGTAGTCAAAAATATTTTCAGACTTATAGGAACCCGTTTTCCGAACAAACTTAGAATTCCAAGAGAAAAGGCAATGTCGGTAGCCATCGGTATTGGGAGTCCATTTACCTCTGGATATTCATTGGAGAATAGAAAAAACAACGCCACTGGAACAATCATTCCTCCAAAGGCAGCAAAGATAGGCAACATTGCCTTTTTAGGTGAAGACAATTCTCCAACCAGCAACTCTCTCTTAATTTCCAATCCTACAGCAAAGAAGAACAATGCCATCAACGCATCATTGATGAAATTCATTAACGACATATGATGGCCGTTATGACTGAATAAGTTTATCTCACCAATCTGCAAATGGACTTCGTGTGTCCAAAGCTGGGCATACGCCTCTTTCCAAGGAGAATTCGCAATAGTCATTGCTAAAATAACAACAACTATCAACAACATTCCACTATTGACGTAATGATGGATTGTTCGCAAAAAAGAGAAGTTCAGTTTAATTTTACTCATCTCATCAATCAGGTAATACTATTCAACTCTATCAATTCCAATAAAACGTGAATCTCCCACTGTTTATAATAACTTAACTACATTAGAAGCTCAATAATTGCTTATAATCAGCATTTATAACTTCTCAGCGCCAAATTCTTTACCCACAAGACAAAGATACTTGTTAAAATTAAATTAAGCACAATAGTTAGCACAGAAATCACAAGTGCCGGCCCCCCTAAATTATATCCCAAAGCAATGAAAATAATTCCCGCTCCTACTTCACCTCGAGTAAACATTCCAATTGAAAGAGCCAATCGTTCGCTCAGCAATCGATCTTTATAAAAGAAAATAGGCACCATCTTTCCTACGTTCGAAAGCAACGAAACAATAATAACGTGGAATGCGATCCATCCCCATGACAGCATTTCCTGCGATCCGGTGACTGAGCGGGTACCTTCATGTGTTTCAGAAAAATCAACCCCTAAGAATAGAGGCATGCTCATCCCCACCAAAAACATAAATAAAAATGAGATTGCCGAGGATACTTTGCGCTCAGTAACTGAGTGTACCTCCTTATGTTTCATCACCATTCCCAACACAAAAGCTGGAAGAAGAACCTCAATATGAATCGATCCCGCCTCTCCATACAAACTTTTACTTACCAAATACAAAGCTTGAGTTGCTGCAAACACCAGTACAGAGTAGGCCAGAATAGCTTTCCAATCCTGTCTCCAATCGTATGATCCCAGCTTTCTCCATCCAAAAGAGAGTAAAAGGAAAACAACTAATACAATAATTATCAACTGCCAACGAGGACCTATGATCATAATCTGGAGAGGAATCATGAGCAAAATTGTATCCAGGTCATCGAATATCGCGAGTACTTGGATTTTCTTGTATATCCAACTCGATTTAAGACCGATCGCCGCCAGCATTGTGAAAAGAATCCCTGCTGAAGTAGGGGCTGCAAAACGACTTAGCAATAGATTCTCTTTCCAAGCCTCCCAATCAAACCACAGCTCAGAAGGGAGTAAAACAAACATGTAGTAAAGGGCGATCATAATCCATGGCATTGCTGCTGTAGCCATAGCGATGAAATAGTCTTCGGCGTAGCTTTTCCACCTCGATTTATCCATTTCAAATTCTCGTCCCACATTGATCATGATAAATCCGAGACAGATATAAAGAAGAACATTGGTAGCGGTTTTTATTGAATCAAATTTTTCCCCAACCAATCCGGGAAGAAATTGCGAAACCAATAAACCTGCAAAAAGAAAAAGGGAAAATGACAGAACTTTTCTCATTAGTTTGAATTTTATTGATTAAAAAAGGGATGATTGCCTTGAAAGTTCTGCAGACTGACGACAAACATCCCATGGTGCAAATTAATCGAGTTTCAACACGGCTAAAAACGCTTTTTGCGGAACTTCTACAGAACCGATCTGCTTCATTCGTTTCTTTCCTTTCTTCTGTTTCTCGAGCAATTTGCGTTTACGTGATATGTCACCGCCATAACATTTTGCGGTCACATCTTTTCTAACGGCCTTAATAGTCTCTCTTGCGATAATTTTCGCTCCAATCGCGGCTTGAATAGCTATATCGAATTGTTGACGTGGGATCAACTCTTGTAACTTCTCACACATTCTACGCCCAAGGTTATAGGCATTATCCACATGGGTCAATGTTGAAAGGGCATCCACACTCTCTCCATTCAGCAGGATATCCAGTTTAATAAGTTTTGATGGCCTATAGCCATTTAGATGATAATCAAACGATGCATATCCTTTCGAAATACTTTTCAGTCGATCATAAAAATCAATCACAATCTCTCCTAAAGGAATGTCGTAAATAATTTCAACGCGATCACCCGAAATGTATTCTTGTTTAACCAGTTCTCCCCGTTTTCCTAAACAGAGAGTCATAATTGATCCTATAAAGTTGGTTGTGGTTATCACCGAAGCTCTGATATACGGTTCTTCTATCTTCTCAATCAATGTAGGATCAGGCAATCCCGACGGATTGTGCACCTCCTGCATATCACCATTCTTATTATAAATGCGATATGATACGTTCGGAACTGTGGTGATCACATCCATATCAAACTCACGGTCCAAACGTTCTTGAATTATCTCCATATGAAGCAATCCGAGAAAGCCACAACGAAATCCGAAACCAAGCGCTACCGAAGATTCAGGTTGAAAGGTCAACGATGCATCATTCAACTGGAGTTTCTCAAGAGAGCTGCGAAGGTTCTCAAAATCTTCCGAATCGATGGGGTAAACACCGGCAAAAACCATCGGTTTAACCTCTTCAAATCCATCAATAGCCTCTTTACACGGAACATTCACATGAGTAATGGCATCTCCTACCTTTACCTCCTTGGAAGTTTTTATTCCCGATATAATGTATCCCACATCACCCGCGCTCATCTCATCTCGTGGCGACATGGTAAGCTTTAGCACACCTATCTCATCCGCTTCATAGGATTTCTCTGTAGCAAAAAACTTCACAAGATCCTTTTTACGTAGAGTTCCATTCACCACCTTATAATAGGCAATGATTCCACGGAAAGGATTAAACACAGAGTCAAAGATCAAACATTGCAGGGGCGCGTCCGGATCGCCTTTTGGTGCGGGCACACGCTTTACAATCTCTTCAAGAATTATATCAACTCCCATGCCGGTCTTTCCACTGGCTCTCACAATCTCCTCCCTTTTACATCCGAGAAGTTCAATAATCTGATCCTCTACCAGATCAGGATTGGCACTGGCCATGTCACACTTGTTTACCACCGGAATAATCTCCAGATCGTGCTCGATAGCCATGTAAAGATTCGATATGGTTTGCGCTTGAATACCTTGCGAAGCATCAACAATAAGAAGTGCTCCTTCACAAGCGGCAATTGAACGGGATACTTCATAAGAAAAATCGACGTGTCCCGGGGTGTCAATCAGATTCAGTTTGTATTTCTCATTATTGTAGAAATACTCCATTTGAATAGCATGACTTTTAATGGTAATTCCTCGTTCACGTTCCAAATCCATATTATCGAGCACTTGATCTTTTTGATCTTTCGCGTCCAACGTGTTTGTCTGTTCGAGCAGACGGTCAGCTAACGTGCTTTTACCATGATCAATATGTGCTATAATACAGAAATTCCTTATTCTATTCATTGAGGCCTGTGATTAATTTTTTATTGCTAGTCGGCACTAATACTGTCTATTACGTTGCCAATATTTGTTCTAAATTTGAGTGCAAAGGTACCACAAAGTCTCGAATTAGAAAAGCGGATAATTCAGTTTACCTCCTGATTATCGCATAATTCGATCGTATTACTCTAGCCACAAGCCCATCATCTATTTTTCAACAGGTAAATCTACTCCTAATTATCACAGAAACAGTTCATCACACAACAACCTCCAGCCTTGTATATAACATTGAAGAAAAAAAACCTTTCTATGTGCATTCAATGCACTCTGACACATCCCTTTGCAAAAGCAACTTCCTCAGTCATATAGAAAATTGCCCCGCAGCAACAATTTATCAAAACATCACTCAAACGACACAGAACAACATGCTCAGAATATCAAAATAATCGACTTCAACAATTTTTTATTTCAAAATGTAATATTCTTACCTAAAATAATTTGCTTTCTATTAGAAAACATTACCTTTGCAAACTAAAACGTATTTTTCGAATATAACTCTCCATATTTTAAATACAAACAGAGTACAAAAGTATGAGTTACCTTATCAAACCGGCAGGATACAAGCCCCTTCTAGATCTGAAACAAACCGAATTGGGTATTAAACAGATAAAAGACTTTTTTCAATTGAACCTGTCGTCTGAACTCCGTCTGAGGAGAGTCACCGCCCCTTTATTCGTATTGAAAGGCAAAGGTATCAATGACGACCTGAATGGAAGCGAGCGCGCTGTAACATTTCCCATCAAAGATCTCAACGATCAAAAAGCGGAAGTCGTTCATTCCTTGGCGAAATGGAAACGACTGATGTTGGCCGACTATGAAATTGAAAATGGATATGGCTTATATACCGATATGAATGCCATTCGTGCCGATGAAGAGTTGGGAAATATCCATTCTCTCTATGTTGACCAATGGGACTGGGAACGTGTGATGTCCGCCGAAGAAAGAAATATAGAATACCTCAAAATGATCGTTAACCGTATTTACGCGGCCATGCTCCGCACCGAATATTTGGTTTACGAAATGTTCCCCGTGATCAAACCAATCCTCCCCCCTTCAATTCATTTCATTCACACCGAAGAACTACGAAAATTGTATCCCAACTTCACACCCAAGCAACGTGAAAATGCGATTGTTGAGAAATACGGAGCTGTATTCATCATGGGCATTGGTTGTAATTTGGAAGATGGAGAAAAACACGATGGACGTGCACCTGACTATGACGACTGGACAACATCCGGTTACAATGGCTTACCCGGACTAAACGGCGATTTAATGCTTTGGAACCCGGTACTCAAACAGGCACTGGAGATGTCGTCCATGGGAATCAGGGTAAATAAAGAGGCTCTTCTCAAACAACTTGAGTTGACCGGAGAAAATGGTCGCAAGCAACTCTATTTCCATCAACGGCTATTGAACGATACCCTCCCGTTGAGTATTGGTGGAGGAATCGGACAATCGCGCTTGTGTATGTACTACTTGAGAAAAGCCCACATAGGCGAAATTCAAGCCAGTATCTGGCCGGAAGATATGCGCATCGAGTGTGCGAAGGCCGGAATGCCACTCATTTAAACCGATATAATTTGGTAAAGCAGATATGGGAACACGATCAGATGGTCCCATATTTGTTTTTTCAATCATTTATGCAGCAATATGGATGTTAAATTAGAGTCGGGTTGGAAACAGAGACTGGAGTCGGAGTTTGAACAACCCTATTTCAAAAATCTCGTCGATTTTGTCCGTCATGAATACGCGACAACTACTGTTTACCCTGCTGGCAAAAACATCTTCAACGCGTTCGATTGCTGTCCGTTCGATCAGACTAAGGTGGTAATTCTTGGTCAGGATCCGTATCACGAACCCAATCAAGCACACGGGCTTTGTTTCTCCGTACGAGAGGGGGTTAGTTTTCCTCCTTCGCTTATCAATATTCTAAAGGAGATTGAAACCGATCTCTCCATTCCCTTTCCACAATCGGGCGATCTAAGCAGGTGGGCCAGACAAGGAGTTCTGCTTCTGAACGCTACACTCACTGTTCGTGCCCATCAAGCAGGCTCCCATCAGAACAAAGGGTGGGAACAATTCACTGACGCGGCTATTCACGCGCTTGCCTCTGAGAAAGAAAATTTGGTATTTATGCTATGGGGAGCCTACGCGCAGAAAAAAGGGGCGTTTATCGATCCCTCACGACATCTCATCTTAAAATCCCCACACCCTTCCCCTCTTTCAGCCTACAGAGGTTTTTTCGGCAATCAACACTTCTCCAAAACCAACAATTATCTACAGTCGAAGGGAATTAAACCTATAGAATGGTAACTCCTTCTCTTTTTGACAAGTGATTTTTAATGACTATTTTTGTCGTTATCCAATCATCGAAATGGGTCGTTTAGAATACTGTCTATTTTCTATGATTTCCCATCATCTAATTCCTATGAATACAGCAAATCTATTCATTATTAAGGACAACGGGGGATTGTCCGCTCAATAACAGGAAGCTATTCCCCCTCAATACATTATACAAATCATCTTCTCACCACCCTACAATAGGAGGTAAGAAACAAAAGATAAACCCACTACTTAAAAATGAACAAAACTAAAAATACTTTTATCACACTTCTTTTTTGTTTATTAAGCTGTACCGGAACATCCGGATTTATTGTTCAAGAAAACACCGATCAACAAGATAAAGTAGAACCATACGTTGGCGGGATTACCCACTCGATCCCCATTCCCGAAAAAACTGATTTTTGCGGTGAAGAGATCGATCTGGACAGATATGATCTATACGAACGATTTGACCGCGAAATCACCGCCTTCACCTACATGCATTCCAACACACTCGGCTCTATCAAAAGAGCCAATCGCTACTTTCCCCTGCTTGAAGCCGAATTAAAGAAGAACGATATTCCCAAAGACTTTATCTATCTCTCTTTTATCGAAAGCGACATGCGTCCGCGCGCGGTCTCTCACGCTCGTGCAGCCGGATTCTGGCAATTGCTTCCACAAACCGCCAGACAGTATGGTTTGGAGGTGAATCAATTTGTTGACGAACGCTTCGACCCCGTTAAAGCCACTTATGCCGCCAGCCGTTACCTCAAAGAGGCATACGCCAAGTTTGGGAGTTGGATTGACGTTGCCGCTTCCTACAACGCCGGAATGGCTCGTATCAGCACCACCCGCGAATTCCAGCAGGTAAGCTCGATCCTCGACATGTGGCTCAACGAAGAGACCTATCGATATGTTATGCGCATCGTTGCTGCCAAAGAACTGCTCAAAAAGCCTTCGCTGTATGGTTTTCTCATCACAGCCGATCAGCTATATCAGCCTATTGAAGTAAAAGAGATGAAGATAACCACTCCCATAGATGATCTGGTGACGTTTGCCAAAAACAACGGAACCACCTACCTGCATCTCAAAGATCTCAATCCGTGGCTTATTTCTACCAGTTTGCCCAACAAGAGTGGGAAGGAATATACTATTTTAATACCTGTTCAAGATAAAATGGGCTACAAATCGATGCCCGACAAAGCACACGACGAAAACTGGATCGTCAAATAAACCTACTTAACCTAACCTAACTAACATGAACAAGAAAAGATGGATCACATTTGCGCTACTGCTCGCTTTCGTCTGCGGCGAGTCGGTCCTGGCGCAAAACAAATCGTACAACTTAAGCGATTTGGAATGGAAACTATGGGGATATCGCCCCAACAATTGGCGAATGTTCGGATTTGATCCCAACAAAGAGAACGGAAAGGCCGATGTCCATGGAATTGATGTAAAAGTTCCCGGATCGGTGCAAAAAGCATTACTCGATGCCAATAAGATTGAGGATTGGAATTATGGCACCAACAACGAAAAGATCGAGTGGATAGAAAATAGAAATTGGCTCTTCACCACCAATATTCCCGATGAATGGATTGAACAGAACAAATTGATACGCCTTCGATTCAAAGGCTTGGACGACAATGGAACAATCCTGCTGAACGGAAAAGAGATAGCCGAATTCAACAACGCGTTTATCCCTTACGAAATAGACATCACTCCCCATCTGAAGGAAAAAGGCAATGTGTTGATCGTCGCTTTTGACATGCCTGCTCGTTACTTGGGACAAATCTGCTGGACTTCCAAAATAAAAGATTGGAAACCCCGCTACTACTATGGATGGGACTGGTTGCCTCGAATCGTTCAAATTGGTATCTGGGACGATGTTCTGCTGGAGGTATATGAAAAAGACGACGCCCGGATCGAACGCATCGGTGTATTGGCTAATGCCGATAGATATCAAGACGTAGGAGAATTAAAAATTGCTCCTGTCATGACCCACGCCGCCAAAAGAGGAAGCTTGCACGTTGAGCTGAAAGATACAAAGGGAAAATCGATTATCAATCAAACCATCCCAGGCTATGAAGCCTCATTGGGAAAACAGTTTTCCGGACTGAAAATCAAACGTTGGTATCCCAATGGACTCGGCGATCAGCCTCTGTACGACCTAACTTATACACTCTTTGACGAGAATGGAACCAAATGTCAGACCATACAAAAAAAGATTGGCTTTAAATCCGTGGTATGGGAACAAAACGAAGGTGCTGCGAAAGAGGCCGACCCATGGCTTTGTATTGTAAACAACAAACCAGTCTTTATTCAAGGCATCAACTGGACACCTATCCGACCTAACTTTGCCGATTTACGGAAAGAACACTACGATAAATTACTGAAAACCTACAAGGATCTTGGATTCAACACCATTCGCGTCTGGGGCGGAGGGTTTGCCGAGAAAGATTATTTGTACGATCTCTGCGATCAATACGGATTAATGATCCAACAAGACTTTCCATTATCATCCTCGGGCATCGACAATTATCCTCCTACCGATCCTCAAGCCATCCTTACAATGGAAAAAATAGCCCAGCACTACCTCGACCGAAACAAACATCGGGTATCTATCTTTATATGGTGCGGAGGAAATGAATTGTACGAAAAGGGAGATGTCGGAATCGTAACGGTGGATCATCCCATGATTCGTCGTATTTATGACGTGGTACGGGCAGAAGATCCCTACAAGAAATTCATACCCGGCTCTCCGTCGGGAGCCAACATCAGCGCGTCGAGAGAAAATTTTGGAAAGGGCAGAAACTGGGACACTCACGGACCTTGGACTCTTCCCTACAATGCCGACGATTATTCAGTGGAGTCAATCAAAGAGTATTGGACAGCCTACGACGGATTGATGCTTTCAGAAGCAGGGGCTCCCGGATGTCAGTCTGTTGAAATGATACATAAATACCGGGCAAACTATCCGGCACTTCCCGCCTCTACCGAGAATTTCTACTGGAATCAGTTCAATTGGTGGATCGAGTGGGATCAGTACAAACGTGAGCATGGAGGAAAAGAACCTGCCACGTTGGAAGAGTATGTCAACTGGAGCCAACAAAACCAAATAAATGGGCTTACCATCGCGATGGGGACACTCAAATCGAAATTTCCGAAATGCGGGGGAATGATCATCTGGATGGGACACGACTCCTATCCCTGTGCATCAAACACCTCCATAATCGATTTCGATGGGACTCTCAAACCCGCCGCGTTGGAGCTAAAAAAGATACTTACAACGTTTTGAGTTCGTCGCATCCCTCCGGCACAGGGCGGTAATCGTC
>JBKEBB010000230.1:0-13831 GCA_047972845.1 Bacteroidales bacterium | reverse complement strand
GTTCTGAAACCTATTGCTAATGAGTTGCTCTCCAGCAGAGCTCATCTCCTCTTTAGTTTCGCCTTGAAGTTACAAACTATTTTCAAGAACTTCACCAACCATTTTTGGCATCATTACCTTTTTTTTTTAAGAAGACTCTCGATAGATTTTTGGTATCGGGAAATCCGCACACCTCGGCAGCCGCAGCCAATGGGAGTGTGGTTGTGATTAGCTTTTGAGCAAGCATCTCCACCCGTCTATTCAATATGTATTGATAAATGGAGATATTAAAGGTGTGTCGGAACTGTTTCTCCAATACTCTCCTTGAAAGAGGAACCTGCTCAACCAGTTGTTCTACCGTGATCGGGTTTCGGATATTCTCGTTGATGTAACGTATGACCGTCATGAGGTATTTGTCCTCCACGGCAAAACGATCGGTTGATGCCCGTTCAATCACATCAAGGGGTTTAATCACCACATCGAATGATCCGGTGAGTCTCTTTTCCACCATCCGGTGAATCAGCTTTCCTACCTCATATCCTCCGTTTTCGACATCTAGCGCGATCGAAGAGAGGGGCGGATTGGAGGTGGAACAGATCAGATCGTCGTTGTCCACACCTAACACGGAGACCTCTTCGGGAACCTCTATTTTATAAATCGCGCATGTATCGGTGATATGTTGGGCAAAGCTGTTATCACAGGCAAATACAGCAATCGGCTTTGGGAGTGAAAGCAGCCAATCGCGGAGCTCCTCGGGATCATAATTCCAATGATCCTTCCGCCTAGTGGTCTTCGCTTGAAATAGATTCACTTCGAATGGCTCATTATAAATGGTATCGACAAAGCCGTTGCAGCGTTCCTGAGACCACACCGTTTCCGAAGAACCGTAAAAGGCGAAATACTTAAACCCTTTGCGGATAAAATAGTTGGCAGCCATCACTCCTGTTTGGTAATAATCTCCAGTGATATTGGATACCATCGGATTTCGTTCACGGAAATTCTGGACAAGGATAGGTATTCCCAGATTTTTTATTTTGTCGAGATCAATCTCTTTGATCTGAGCAATCACCGCGTCCGCTTTCCACTCTTTCGCCAACTGATATACCCCCTCTTCACCATACAGTTCACGGTAATATTCGGGAACCTTATTAAACGACCACGGACCAAACTTCTTAGCATATTCCACCACGCCGCGAATCAGACTACGACTGAACCCACTTGAGAAATCGGTCAATAACAATAGTTTTATCATACTTCAACTGGAGGATGAGAGGTGGATATAAATAGACTTTGAGTATTATTTCATAGTGGAGATGCGGGCTTCCGCCTTTTTCAAAGCGGCACGATAGGTTGCCTCAATAGAAACGGGTTTACCTCCGATACGGATGCTCTCTTCAGCCGCCTCCATGAATGTGAATAGTTCGAGGGTCTCTTCAGGGTCAATGGGTGAGACTCCGGTTTTGAAGAACTTAGCAATTTCAATGAGCAGAACATCATACCCCATGTAATCTCCCATCGGTACAATTTTGTTTTCACAAAAGGCGATTCCGTTGTAATCGGTCTTACCCGTACGAAGTGCTCTAAAGGTAGCCACAGGGCCATCACTCCACGTTCCGGTTATTACGTCGGCACCTTCCGAATAGGAGCAAACCACCTGCTGACATCCTCTACCCATCACAGCGTATAGAGCCTCGATTCCATGAATGCCATACCAAGCGAATCGTCCGTGTGAGGGTTCCGTCTTTGCGGGCGAAAAGGTGAATACTCCGTTTACCTTGCCATACTTTCCCGCCGCCACCTCACTGGTGGAGGTAGAATAACGCAACGAAGAGGAGGTAAAGAGTGGGACATTGTATCTCTTCGCCAATTGAAAGATGAGTATCGCATCGGTAAGATTGCCCGCGACGGGCTTATCGATGAACACTCGTTTCCCTGCCTTAAATACCTCAAGAGCCTGCTCAAGATGCAAATTACCGTCATTGGTTTCGAGGAGAATAACATCTGTTTTTTTCAATAGATCGGCAATGGATTCCACAATCTCCACTCCATATTTTTTGACGTCCTCGGTATATTGTGGGATACGTTCGTAACTACTCTGGATCGATTTTGACCCGTAGGGATAGGCCGCCGTAACACGAAATCCGTTGAATTCCTCTGATTTATTCTCTTTGTTGATTGATTTGACAAAGGCGGGAGAGTGGGAGGTATCCAAGCCAATGATTCCTATCCGAATCTCTTGCGCCGATAGCTTAATGATGGTGGCGATACATATCAGAAAAGCAAGGGTTGTAGTTTTCATACTATTGTATTATTCGTGGGTTAAGATCGGTCAGCATTCCTATGTAAATTTATTGCTAACAAACCGATCATGATTTGGTGAGAATTATATGAAAGCAATGCAACATTGCAACTAATCCAACTTCATCTCCCAACCGGGCTGATAGACGCGTTTCCACAACCGCATCGACTCATCGTCGTTGAGGATATGTCCGTTGGTTGGATCGGTATTCAACACCCGTCCGTTTCGACAGTCGATATTCCCCAACTGAACCAACAAGGTGCTCTTATGACCGGAATCGATGTCCGAGGCTAATGGCGTTCCCTTTTTGATTCCATCGAAGAAGTTATTGATATGAATCGCATCCAACATCTCTCCCGGATTCATCAAGTTGCGAGGATCGATGGCTACTGTCCCCTCCACCGATTCGATCAACTTTCCCTTAGGATCAAAAAGCTGATACGCGTCTCCTCCGGGAATGATCAATGAGCCCTTTGTTCCGAAGAACTGTGCGCCGACCGATGATCCTTCGACAGGCATTGATGCGCAACTTCGACCTTCCCATTGTATCTGCTTTCCTGTTCCAAATTTAATATCTATCGTCTGAGTGTCGGGAGTCTCCCAATCATCGTCTCCATAATAACGTCCACCCATCGAACTAACCATCGTGGGATATTCACAATCCATTCCCCATCGGAGCAGATCGACCATATGTGTTCCGTTGTTTAATGCCTCACCTGTTCCCCAATGCCAGAACCAATGCCAGTTGTAATGAACGATGTTGTCTTTAAAAGGTTTTCTGGGTGCGGGTCCTTGCCACAAATCCCAATCCAACCACTCAGGAACCTCTGTCACCTTCCCAACTCCAATCGGACCACGACTGTTTGTGTACCACGATTTACCGAAATGCACCTCTCCGATTGCTCCTTCACGTACCATTTGAATCGCTTTTACCACATTCGGCCACGACCTCCGTTGGTTTCCCATCTGCACCACCCGTTTGTACTTCTCAGTGGCCTTTACCAATATCTCCCCCTCTTCGGGAGCATAGCTGCATGGTTTCTCCAGATAGACATGTTTGCCTGCCTTCATTGCATACAATGCGGCGGGAGCATGCCAATGATCGGGTGTTGCCACAACGACCGCGTCAATTGCTCCAAATTCGACCATCTTACGCAGGTCTTTCTCAATCGTTACCTTCTCGTCGCTTATCTGTGCAAGACTGGTTACGCACTTCTCCGCAGCTCTTTTGTCCACGTCGCACACGTGTGAAACAATACAATTCTCCTGTTTGGCAAAATTACGAGCCAAGGCCAATCCTCTCGAATTAACACCTATAACGCCCACATGGATACGCTCATTTGAACCAACAATACGGGCATAGCTTTTGGCACTGAACCCGGGGAGTACACCTCCGACAAATACCGCCGCGCCGCCCATCACTGTTTTTCTAAGAAATGCTCTTCTGTTTTCCATGACTCCGATTCGATTATATTAAACGGTCTGTTCTTCATTTATATTTTTAGCTTTCCCGCACTCTGTTCGTCACAATAGAGTGTAGCGTTGGGGTGTCTTCGCAAGATTGACGCGGGACATACTTCGGATATTTCTCCTTCGACAGTAGCCTTCACCGCATCGGCCTTGAGGTAGGTAGGCACCATACAAAAAATCCGACGGGCACTCATCAACGCGGGAATAGTAAGCGTCACCGCATGCGAAGGCACATCCTCAATCGAATAGAAACATCCGTCGTGCACCTGTTGCTCCCGACTCTTCAAATCCAAATCCACCACTTTTATCGGAGTAGGGTCGTCAAAGCGTGCGACATGCGGATCGTTGAATGCGATATGACCATTCTCTCCTATTCCCATAAACACAATATCGGGAGGATAGAGATCCAACCATGATCGATAGCGAACACAATTCTCCTCCGGTGTAAGAAATCCCGCATAGAGATAAAAAACCTCCTTAAAGGGTAGATGTTTGAATATGGTGTCTCGTAAAAAGTTACCAAACAATTGTGGCGCGAATTCCGATAACCCAATATACTCATCCATATGAAACGCGTTTACATAATGCCAATCAACGGATGGATCCGAACGTAATGCCTTCAAAAAATCATTCTGTGAAGGGGCCGCGGCAAATATAATATTCACCTCATCCTTACTCTTCAACATCTCATTAATACAGACCGCTGCCTGTTTCGCCGCATTGACTCCCATCTCTTCACGGGTTTCATACACTTCCACTTGCAGCAAATCGGCTTTAAATGCTTTTATCATATCCTTTATTCGTTACATACAATACATTTCCCTCCGATGAACACCTTCTCTATGTTAACATCGTCATCAAAAATAACAATATCCGCGTCATGTCCAACCCTGAGTGATCCTTTCGTGGAAGACAATCCCAAAAGGCGTGCCGGAGTCTCGGTCATCATACGCACCGCTTCGTGAATGGAGACTCCTTCCTGTTGGTGAAACGTCCTCACACAACGGTTCGTCGTACATACACTTCCGGCAAAGGCTGTTCGGTCAAACAGTTTGGCTACGCCATCTTCTACCAACACCTCCTGTCCATCTGTCAAACTGCCCAATCGATACACCCCTTCCGGCATTCCTGCCGCACGCATCGAGTCGGTCACCAGATTAATAGATCCCGATCCTTTTAATTTGTACACCAACTTAAGCAATGGAGAGGGTACATGAATTCCATCGGCTATTATTTCAAGAACAATTCCGTCGTTCAGATAACCTGCTTCAATCACTCCCGCGTATCGGAACGCGTTGCGGCGGGTAATCGTCGAGGTAGCGGAATAAAAATGGGTGATATGTCTGAATCCATGGTCATAGGCCTCCATTACCTCTTCGAAGAGCGCGTCGGTATGTGCCATCGACACCATTATTCCCCGTTCAGTCAACACATCTCCAAACTCCAACGCGCCGGAAAGTTCGGGAGCCAAGCTCCACCGCTTGATGATATCACCTCCCTTATCAAGAATTTCCATGTATTCGGATGGATCAGGATCGCGAAGATATCGCGGGTCTTGCGCCCCCCGCTGATTGTAGGCGAAGTAGGGTCCTTCCAGATGAATCCCTCCCAAGGTGGCTCCTCTCCTATTTTGTGTCGTTGCTTCACGAAAAACAGCAAAGGTCTTGAACAGCTCTTCGTTCGTAGAGGTCAACGTGGTAGGAAGCATATAGGTGGTTCCATAGCGTGCATGTGCCTCCGCAGCCTTCAGAAAAGCATCCACCGTTCCATCCATAAAGTCCGATCCCCCTCCCCCATGGGTATGCAGATCGATAAATCCGGGTGAGACATAGTGGCCGCATGCGTCGATCACCTCATACTCTCCTCCTTTTATCTCGGGTTCGCCTTCAACAATTCGACTGATTATTCCCTCTTCAATAACCAATGCTCCGTTCGAAATGATTCCTTCGGGAGTCAATATCTGTCCGTTTCTAATGATCTGTCTGCTCATCTCACTCTCTTTTTAAGTGTCCATGAATCGATCTTATGTCCGATAGTGGCAAAGAAAACCATGTAGGCAAAACAGGGAACCATTACCCAGTATGCTTGCCTCATGCCATACAAATCGGAGAAGTAGCCGTATATGAGCGGTAAGATCGCGTTTCCGCACAACATCATCACCAACAGCGATGCTCCCAGATTGGTGAATCGTCCCAATCCCCGGATTGCCAAGGGCCATATCCCTGCATAAATCAAGGCGTTGGGGAGTCCCATCAATACCAAAAAACAAATCGAAACATCGGTTGTCATTCCCATTAGCGTAACCTCCCCGTGAGTAAAGATCACCAAGAAAGAGAGAATCAATCCCAGCGAAGTACAGAGAACCAACATCGTTTTCTGAGTGACATATTTAGGAATCAACAGAATCCCCAATATATACCCTATAAAAGTGAAGCTCATCGTAAAAGAGGGGAAATTCTTAGCGGGACCATCGAGTCCAAGACCCATGGTTTCCGCGTAGTTTATTATGGTAGCAAGGGCTATCATTTGCGTTCCTACATGACAAAACAGGGCAACCGCACCCAACAGAATAGGTGGATATTGAAAAATAGAGGTACGATCCTCTCTCTTTTCGGACGCGGAGGCATTCACTTTGCCTGCATCAATATCGGGCAATGGAGAGAACCGAACAAGAAGACCGAATAAGAATAGGAATAATGACAAGACCGCATATGGAAAAACAACTCCTTGTATAAGACTATCCAACGCCTGTTCCAACGCTTCTCCCGAAAAGGCGCCCGCATAGATCTGTGCCATCAACACGCGGTCACTCTCTCTGATTACCACCGCGGCAAACACCAGATTTGCCAAGATTCCTGCCAACTTGTTACCCGTTCCGACGATACTCAATCGTTTAGCCGCACTATCAATCGGACCGATAATCGAGATGTACGGATTCGCAGCCGACTGAAGAATGGCCAAACCAATTCCTAACATAAACAGTCCGGTAAGAAACACCCCATAGGCACGTAAATAGGCTGCCGGGATAAATACCAGTGCGCCCAACGACATCATCCATAAACCCATCATGATTCCCTTCTTATACCCCACCCGATTCAACAGAAACGAAGAGGGAATAGCCATAACCAGATAGGCGATATTGAAGGCAAACGTCACCAGATAGGATTCTACGACAGTGAGCTGGCAGGTCAGTTTGAAGTAGGGAATCAATATGGTATTGACCCACGAAACCAACCCAAAGATAAAGAACAATAGGACAAGTATGCCCATCGACACATAGTACTGCTTCTTGTTTTCCATGAATGGTCCAATTTATTGGTATCGAGTAAGGTATATAGAGTATGGATGGCGGTTAAATCTGTTGAGTAATCAATCAATCCCGGCTCTTGTCAATCTTTCGTTCAACGGATCAGTGGTTGGGGTGGAACAAAAGTAACCGTGTTGAGGTTTAACAAATACTCAATTGTCGTCAACATTTCCTCAATAAACGTTTTATTGTTCAGAAAATTGCTTCTAACTCTTATTTCACGCACATCGGTCGGTGCGTGATGACAGCGATTTTCGTCCTCTCACCGCTATTAGTTCACCCCATAGGAACTGACGAAATTAGTGATTATTGTTTACATTTTTGAGCTATCTAACCAATTAATATTCTGTCTATTTAATTGTTCTGAATTGAATAAGATGTTATACATTTGCACCGATAATTACTTAACTCATTGTCATGAACCGAAAAGCAATCCAGACACATCCGCTATTGACTCGCAAAGCGGCAAAAATGTATCGATTGACTGGTATTCTGCTATTTATTGTGGGAACAATCGATCCTCTCGAGGGATCGGTGTTGATTGTCGTCGGCAGCTTACTAATGACATTCTGGGCATTTTTGGTGAGAAGTCCACGCCTCGATATGCATAAATGGGCAACCGCCCTTATGATTATCGGAGTTCTCGCCCTCTTTATTCTCTCATACCTGGGAGGTATAAAGACCGACGATCCGTGGAAAGTGATTAAATGGATCATTATTGCCCCCTATCCCGCAGGCTGGCTTCTGACCGTAGTGGGATCGTTCTACTTTTGGTGGAAGTACCGGAGCAAATAGACAGTAACAAAAGAGGTGGCACCCGTCTGATCAAAGCGAGTACCACCTCTTGTAATTAATATACGAATGAACAAAGAACGCTATAACAGACATATTATTCTTTCCGAAATAGGAGAAGAGGGACAACAGAAACTGATCAACGCGCGGGTGCTGCTTGTAGGTGTAGGAGGGCTGGGATCGCCCATCGCTCTCTATCTGGCTGCGGCGGGAGTGGGTACCATCGGATTGGTCGATGCCGATACCGTGAGTGAAAGCAATCTACAACGACAAGTGCTGTACACCGAAAGTGAAGTGGGCAAACCCAAAGTGGAGTGCGCTCGCAGACGGTTGCTCGCACTCAATTCCAGCCTTACGGTTGAGACTTATCCCATCCGGTTTACCCAAGAAAATGCCTCATCGTTGATATCAAAATATGATCTGGTCATTGATGGCTGCGACAACTACTCCACTCGCTACTTGATAAACGACGAATGTTCGCGTCAACACAAACCCTATGTATATGGAGCCATTGGAGAGTTCAAGGGACAGGTTTCCGTGTTTAACTACCAAGGTGGCCCCGACTACCGAATGCTCTATCCCGACGAGGATACACTTACCTCGCAATCACCTCAAATAAGGGGTGTGATGGGTGTTGTGCCTGCTATCACGGGATCTGTGCAAGTGGCCGAAGCGATAAAGATAATTGTCGGATGCGGTGATGTTCTCAGCAATAGGTTGCTTACCTTCGATGCCCTTTCAATGGAGTTTACAGTACTTGATTTGTAATTGGGCAGCACGAATCTTTCGATTTAATAAATTGAAAAGAAAAGAAGATTTTCGAACACATAATCATCAATTTCGACTATTATTACTATATTTGTCGGTTGAGTAGAAACTATTTACAGTCCAACACAATGACCAATAATCCTTTGTTGCTCCAGTTCGAACAAGCCTTTCGCGAGAGTCTGGGCACTCTCCGTTCGGCCAACAGAGCATTATCGCTGTCCGACATTTATGTGATGTTTGACACTGAAAATGAGAGCGTATCCATCTATGACGACATGGAAGAGTTACTCTGCACGGGAGAAATGAATGGTCTATCAGCCATTGACATTAACGAAGACTTTCTCCCGGTGGCGAAGAAATGGCTTGCCCAAAAAGAGGTGATCGATGCCATCGAAACCATACACATTCTAAAGCCCTTCTCGGTGGTATGGGTAGATGAGTATTTCGCCCAAATCGAAGAGTTGCTTACCATTGACGATGACAATATGATCATCAACAACGAATTGATGGATAAAATTGATGCCGAACTGAACGAATTTCTTAAGAAACTCCTCGAAGACGTTTAGTCTTCCATTCGAAATTTATAATATACAAAAGGCGCCGGTAATTCAATTGCAGGCGCCTTTTTGTTTTTTTGAATAAAGCCAACCGACACATTTACTTTACAATGCAATCCTTCTGACCAAACAGAGTGATTCGTCTGTCCAACACGTCCCTCCATTTTAATTCGATGCAACTGAAAGAGTAATCAAAAGGAATATTCCTTTTCTTTCCACGCTGTACACCGGAATCCTCCACGGTGTACACCGCAGCGCGCCGCTCTGTACAGGGGAGGATGAACGAGATGGCTGCCTTTGATTAATATCGAAATACCCATCGGTTTATAGAGACCTAAATAGTTGCTTAACCGACTGCTCCCTTCGCAAAAAAAGAGAGTCCGACCCACATGTATCTGTTAGCCGGACTCTCGCGTGATTCCTGTCTGTTCTCTCTTATTTGCCGTTTTGCAATGAGAAGGGTTTATCGCTATCCGCGACACCTCGCTGTTTGTTGGGTTGAGGTCCCATGACAAACTTCAACGTTCCACCGTTGGTCAACTCTTGATAGGTGACATAGTTACGAGTAAAGGGCACTCCGTTGAGCGATGCCGATTGAATATATACATTCTCGGGAGAGTTGTTCTCAGCCTCGATCACCAGCTGTTTTCCACTTTCCATCGTAATGGTCATCTTGGGAAACAACGGACTGCCGATCACATACTGGTCGGTTCCCGGACACACACTGTAGAATCCCATCGCGCTGAGCACATACCAAGAGGAGGTTTGTCCCTGGTCTTCGTCGCCCGGATAACCATTCTCGGTAGAGTTATACAATTTAGCCATGATCTCACGCACCTTTTGTTGGCTTTTCCATGGAGCTTTACCAAAATTGTAGAGGTAAGGCATGTGTTGGATAGGCTGGTTACCGTGGGCGTACTGTCCCATATTGATCATCTTCATTTCGGTCATTTCGTGGATTGCAAAACCATAGGTGCCCACTTTAAACTCGTTGGTAGCACTGAACACACCGTCCAGCTTCTCCACCAGTTTATCATTCCCACCCAGCAGGGTTGACAACCCCTCGATGTCTTGGAACACCGACCATAGATAGTGCCATGCGCATCCTTCGGTGAAAGGTCCGCCCCACTCGATCGGATCGAAATCGGGAGTCCACTCGCCGTTTTTCATACGTCCCTGCATAAATCCGGTCTCTTTGTTGAACACGTTGCGGTAGTTGTACATCTGACGGGCAAAGATCTCTTCGTAGAACTTATTTCCGGTAGCTTTTGCCAATACATAGGCGCAGAAGTCGTCGTAGGCATATTCGAGGGTCTTGGCTGTAGCCTCGCGTGTTCCAGGATAAGCCACATATCCCAGTGTCCAATAATCTTTCCAACCGTCACGTCCATTGGATGGTCCGCGAGGTCCTTTGTTGGTGGCTTCGTGGAAATAGGCCTCCAACGCTTTGGCGGGATCAAAGGTGCGAAGGCCTTTCACCCACGCGTCGGCAAACAACGAAATGGCGTGGTTTCCAACCATTCCTCCCTGCTCGCCCGGAAATGCCCATGATGGGAGCCATCCCCATTGGTCGTACATGGCAAGAAGCGAATTGACATAACGTCCGTGCATGGTAGGATGCAGCAACGCGTTCAATGGAAACTGACCGCGGAAAGTATCCCAAAAACCAGTATCGGTGTAATAATATCCGGGATAAACCTTGAAGTCGTTAGGGCTGAAATAGTATGGATTGCCATCTTTATCGAGTTCGTAGAAGACCCGGGTGAAGAGGTTGGCACGGAAGAAGCAGGAGTAGAACGTAGCTTTCTCCTCTTCGGTACCTCCGCTAACCAATACACGGTTGAGATGATCGTTCCACACTTTATACGCGGCATTGCGGGTCTCCTCCTGAGTGCGTTGAGCGGCAAGTTCACGTTGGAAGTTGAGTTCGGCCTGCTCCGGACTGATGTATGAAGAAATCACCTTCACCTGTACCTTTGCACCCTTCTTAAACTCTATATAGGCTCCCTTCTTCTTATCACCATCGGTGGTGTTGCCTGCTTTGATCTCTCCGGTTGTTCCGTCCCATGTGCCATACGACACAAAAGGTTGGTCGAACTCCACAATGTAATAGTTTTTAAATCCGTCCTTGGGGTTGCCTCCGTTACTGACATACCCTGTAATTCTGCGTTTCGAAGGATCGATATTTACCGTAGAGGTGCGGGTGTAGCCATCAAAAACAACAAACGAAGCTCCTTTTGATGGAAACGAAAAGCGGATATGGGCACCGCGCTCGGTAGTACTCATCTCGGTAGTAATGCCGTTGTCAAACTTCACCTTGTAAAAGTGTGGCTTGGCAATCTCATTGTCATGACTGAACTTAGCCGCGCGTTTGTACTGATCGACGGCCAACACTCCCGTAACGGGCATCAGAGAAAACACATGGTAGTCGTTTGTCCACGAGCTACACTGATGGGCTTGCTGGAATCCCCGAATCGAGTCTTTGGGATACTGATACTTCCATCCGTCGCCGTTAATTCCCGTTTGAGCAGTCCACGTGTGCTGCGCGAAAGGAAGGGCGGTGGTGGGATAGGTGTTACCGCGGGTCAGTTTGAACTCACTGTTGGTACCTTGCAGGGTATTTACATACTTGACAAGGTCCGGTTTCTGTGCTGAAAGCGTCAGAGCCCCCATTAGAAAGAGGGCGGAGATAAATCGGAATTTACTCATGGCAATATGAATTATAAAATGGATTGTCGGTTTAAGGGAAATTTGTAAAGCAGACCCTAGCCTGCAAGCCTACATTTCGTTCGCACAAACATACGTAAAAAAAGAGGAAAAAGAGGCGACAATAAGAAAAAAAGAGAGTGGCACGAAACATCAGGCAATTGATTCGAGGCGTTTTGCCTTTGTCCATTGCTCGGAAAAAACTACTTTTGAGCGCTGATTTTCAAATTTTCCCCATACCGCATGCTGATTTTATTCATAATCATCTACCTCGTAGCAACCATGGTTGTGGGAGTAATCGCCTCCAAATACATCACCAACGGAGAAGATTATATCAACGCGGGGCGTAGCCTTCCGGTTTTTGTCAACTCGTTCTCCCTGTTTGCCATGTGGTTTGGGGCTGAAACCATTTTTGGTGCATCAGGACGATTTGCCAACGGAGGATTGATCGAAGTGATCGAAGAACCATTCGGCGCCACCCTCTGTCTGGTTCTTTTCGGACTGGTGCTGGCTCGTCCGCTCTACCGGAAAAACATCCTTACTATTGCCGACCTCTTTCGGGATGCGTATGGAAGTCGTATTGAGATATACTCCTCCTTTTTCATGCTTTTCACCTACATCGGATATATCGCGGCACAAATGGTGGCTCTCGGACTCCTGTTGCAACTCTTGATCGGTACCACACTTTATCAGGGAATTTTGGTCGCATCGTTCGTTGTAACCCTTTACACCTTTGCCGGAGGGATGTGGGCGGTTTCGATCACCGACTTTATTCAATCGGTTATGATCATTGTGGGATTGGTTGTTCTCTGTTTCTCGCTGGTGGGTGAGGCGGGTGGATTAACCCATATTACCAATCAAACTCCCGATGGATTCTTCCGCTTTCTCCCGGAGGCAACATGGGACTCAATGGATGGATGGATCACCTCGTGGATTGTGGTCGGACTGGGATCGTTGGCCTCACAGGATATCTTTCAACGGGTAAACTCGGCAAGAAGCGAAAAGGTGGCTGTTCGCTCTACCTACATTGGTGCGGGGATGTATCTGCTCATGTCGATGCTTCCCCTACTGATTGCTCTTTGTGTACGGGTTCTTGAACCAAACCAATTTATATCGGGCGATGTGGTCGATTTTCAATCGCTTGTTCCCCAAGTTGCGCTTCGCCACGGCAACCTGTTTGTACAGATTTTCTTCCTTGGCGCGCTCATATCGGCCATCTTCTCCACCTGCTCGGGAGCGTTGCTGGCTCCCTCTTCGATCTTGGCGGAGAACCTCCTTAAACCCCTTTTCTTTCCTCATAAGAAAGGAAAGTTGTCGCTGTGGTTGGTTCGATTAAGCGTACTTGTTATGTCAGTCATCGCCACGGGAGTGGCGTTTGTTGAGAACGACATTTATCACATGGTGGGATATTCCGGTGGTTTGGGACTCGTCTCCATATTGATCCCTACCCTATTTGCCATCTATTCATCAAAACCCTCTTCCATTGGGGCCTTTTCCTCAATTACCTTCGGGGCATTGTCTTGGTTCTTATTCGAAATAGGGGGTAAATATTCAGAAACACTAAACAACTTCCCCATCTCCTCATGGATCGTAGGACCGATCGTCTCCCTGATCGCCTACCTGATCGGGCGGTATATTCAGGATAATCTACATACCACTCCAAATACAATATTGAGAAGAGACCGCAACCATAAATAATCTCCCATAGTGTGAAGATTCTTCTCATAAGATATACAACAGTCTGATTTCCTTTTGTCAGAGATAAAAAATGCGTCTTGCTCACAGCAAGAATATAGAGAGACTTTTATATCTTTGCGAGGAATAACACACTTAACCTAAACCATTAAACCATGAAGAGAATCCTCCTATTGTGTGTGGTAGCGCTGATCGCGTTACCCTCGTTTGGCATAGAGGTAAAAACCGAAAAAGAGGTCGATGCCTATCTGCTCCCCG
>JBKEBB010000186.1:0-11223 GCA_047972845.1 Bacteroidales bacterium | reverse complement strand
ATGTGCATGTCGTTCATCAAAAATGGATCGTAAAGATCCTGAATCTGCGGACGAAAGAAACGTCTCGCCTCATCGACGGTCTCAATTCCCCGCTGCACGAGAAGTTGACTCAGCACCGGATTAATACTCAGCTCGGCCGAGAGGTTATCTCGTATCTTCTTTTGTTCTTCAGTTAGTCTTTGGATTTTCCAAATGCTTTGCATGTATATGTTTATTTTCTTGTTTTATCGTGGACGGATGGTTTTCCCAATTAGACTATTGGGAGAATAATCTCACAAAGATAGTTTTTTTGTCGTGCTATCGAGCCATAAAGAGCCATTTTTTAATCATAGCACCTTATATCCATGTTCTTTGCAAAGCTCCCAATAATATATATCACTGAGTCTGTTCATTTACTTTTGCATAGTCGGATAGCACATTTAAGAAAAGGTTCATATTCGATAATCCCATTTATCATTTTGAAGATATTTAGTTCACTCGTTATCAATCGGTAGGAATGTCTCAATCAGGGGTAAATATTTGCCATACAAAAACGACGGCTCTTTTTTACAAAAAGGTATATTCGTTTGTACTAAAAGGAGCCGTCGTTTTTGGTAAAAGGTATATTCGTTTTTCGAACACATTTACATCTTTCCTCTAAAAGGGGTATCTTCAATAATGAATCTGTTTGATCGAAAAGGGATAGAAAAGGTCTCTCATAGTCATTTGTGCAGGGAAATCACTTCCCATTAATCCTACACTTTGATTCAGCCTTCTTTGTCCGGCTACTTTCATATTTTACAGACTTGTCGCGTTAAACTCTGATTGTAACTGATGCCGCTGCAATCTTGCCCGAAATTGGAGGAGGGGTTTTAGCAATGGAGATTTCAACCATTTGAATCTGGGTAAATTCTTTTTTTACAGATTTGATAATACGTCCGGCCACATGTTCCAACAAATTGGAGGGGATCATCATCTCTTGTTTCACAATTTCGTATATGGTCGCGTAATTGATCGTATCAGCCACATCATCAGACTCAACTGCTTTTGACACATCAATCCAAACCCGGATATCAATCTCATAATTATTACCAACTATTCTTTCCTGTTCCAAACAGCCATGATAGGCATATAGGGAAATTTTATGAAGGGCGATTTGGGCTTGCATATCGAATGGTTTAAATTGTTGTACAAAAATAGAACTTTTGATTTTGAATCATTGATTAATCATTACATTTGTGTGCAAAAAATGAGAAAATGGAAACCAATAAAGAGAAGTTTCAATCGGATGCTATCGCCCCAATGCATACAGCCGAACATATTTTAAACCAAACGATGGTTCGGATGTTTGGATGCAAACGATCCATGAATACCCATATTGAACGAAAGAAAAGTAAATGCGATTATTGGCTTGAATCTGAACCCTCCAATGAACAGATCAACGAAGTGGAACGTAAGATCAATGAGGTGATTTGTCAGAATCTTCCGGTTACCGAAAAGATGATGCCTTTGAACGAGGCGGCTAATCTGGTTGATATGTCGAAATTGCCTGAAGATGTAGGTGAGAAGATTCGAATTGTAAGCGTTGGGGACTATGACCATTGCGCGTGCATCGGACAACATGTAACCAACACCTCGGAAATAGGCGTATTTAAGTTCCTGACCTACGATTTTGAAGATGGAAGATTGAGAATCCGTTACAAATTGGAGAGATAGACCAACGAACACCCCACTATATTAGATGCACTTAACTCATTCATATTATATGTTGAAGAAAACACTGATTCTCCTCATGCTTATGGCATTCACGGGATCGGCTGTAAGTCAGGAGAAAAACAAAGCCTTGGTTTACACAGATTTTGGAGGGCACACTCTTTATGGTTTTAATATGGGACTCTCAGGACTCTATACACGGACACTCTCCGATCGTTGGGAGGTAACCGGAGGCCTAAATTTCTCTTCGCGGCGTCCCGCGTTTTTCAATGCGATCATGGGAGATGCCACCTATCGAATTCCGGTAAAAACATTCAATGTCTATTTGTCAGGACGAATGATGTACACATACTACAGCGATTCGAAGATGAATGATTTGCTATGGAGAGTGGCCGCGAAATGGGAAAGCAAATATTTTGATTTGGTACTGGGTAACAGTGTTGTTCACACATTCTCCATGGGTAGCAGTTTTACCGAATGGTGGGTGCCATCGGTAGGTGTCTTCGCACGATTGAAACCCATTCATCATCCATGGAACGTGGGAGTTCACCTGCGAAATTACGACGATTTCTTTTATGAAAACTTCAATCTGAATTATGGATTGAACGGATATTACAACCTGAACGATCAGTGGGGAATTATGTCTGAGATAACTATTGCCCCAGCCGGAACCCTTTCTCAACTTGCTACGCCTTATAAGTTTTACATCAAATTAGGAGCTACATACAAATGGTAACCACACGAAATATATTCGCCATCGTCACATTAGTTGTGGCAACAATGGGATGCAGTAAGATCGATCCTAATGGATTTCTGATTGCTCCCTCACATACGAAGGATCGATATTTGCAGTCAAAATACTATTTCGAAAACAATAAACCGGAACACTCTTCAACCGCACCGGGTGAGTTTGTATTGTTTGTTGACAAGGATCAACCATATCGATATTTATTAGGTGCCGATTTTCACATGAAAAGTGATACTGCTCGAATGCAAACCTTTTTAGATCTCACGCGCAAAAAAGATCTTGACAATATTGGACGTTACTATCGCTTCGCATCGATACTCGGCGATATAGCCGAAACACAACCCGAATATTATTCGAAAGCAAGTTCGATGATAGAACGAGCAATAAATGATTCCGTTGGATTAACTGACACCACGATTTATTTAAAAGATTTCCCTCTCTATGCGGTTGTGGGCAATCATGACATCACACACAACGGCTGGGCCTATTTTGTCGATGTATTCGGCACGTCCACTTACACTGTTTGGGTGGTAGGAATAGATGTGGAAACCGAGGAGATGGCTTGGATCGATTGCCACACCTTTCTTGATTCGGCCAATGGGACATTGGGAGAAGGACAACTCAAGGAGTTTCTACCAGAGAATATTTCGATGCTGAGAAATATATTCAGAAATGTATTTGTCTATACACACAATCCATTCTTCCGTCATCGATATGATGCTGTCGCATCCAACTTCCCTCGAGATGAATTGTATTGGTTAATGAATTTCTTTGCTGAAAACAGAGTAAATTATGTCTTTAGCGGACACATTCATGTGCATGGCGAGAACTCATTCAGAGATGTTCACTACATCACGCTGAATGCCTTCAGCGAAGAACACACTCCGAAGCAGGCCGAACTGTGTGAGGTATCGGTATCAGGAGAAGGCAACAATAATATTGACCTAAAATGGCTTTATTACGATAAATAAAACGATGAAGATGCGCTTTCAAAGAGCGCATCTTTTGTTTTAAGACTAAATGAGTGACAACTCATCGTACGAGGGGATGGATGATATATAGTACATCGACTGACTGTCGTAGTCAACCCGACAAACATAATGATCCAACCCATTTGTAACAATGAGAAATTTTACCTTCATCAAGATATTGTAACGGGCAATTTGATTGAACGTCTCTTCGGTTATTTTGACATGAGGAGCCTTGTATTCGATAATCGCGATAGGAACAGAATGATTGCCATACACCACCGTATCACATCGTTTTGTGGTACTAAAAAGCGAGATTTCAATCTCATTTGCCAATCTATGGAGCGGATACCCCCTATAATTCACCAAAAAGTGGATGAAGTGCTGTCGCACCCTCTCTTCGGGAGTCAACGCCACATATTTTCGCCTAATCGGATCGAAAATTTGCTCTTTACCGTCACTTTCACGCACCTTCATCTCAAACGGTGGAAGATTTAAATCCATAACTATAGAAGAAATTTCGTATTTTTGTAAGCAGCAAAGGTAACGCAATGGCAAAGAAAGAACAACAAACATACGCTCAAATCATTAATGACATAAAAGAAGGCACCTTCAGCCCTATTTATCTGTTAATGGGCGAAGAGGGATATTATATCGATCAGATTACTAAAGCAATTCTGGAGCATGCACTTACGGAAGATGAACGTGATTTCAACGAAATAGTATTGTATGGAGCTGAAACCTCCGCGGAAACGATCATCAACGAATCAAAATACTTCCCCACCTTCGGAAATCGACGTTTGGTTATAGTTAAAGAGGCACAAGAAGTTGCCGGAGGCTTGGATAATTTGAAATATTACACCACATCCCCTCTCGAATCAACTGTATTGGTTATAAATTTCAGAAACGGGAATGCCGATAAAAGAAAAAAATGGGTGCAAGAGGTCGAACAGTGTGGTTTGATTTTCGAATCAAAGAAATTATATGATTATCAGATTCCCGCTTGGATTGGTTCCTATTTAGGAGAGAGAGGCTATCAGATGGAGACAAAAGCCGGAACCATGTTGATGGATTTTCTTGGTTCCGATCTATCTAAAATAGTGGGAGAGCTTAATAAATTAATCATCACACTGCCCGAAAAGGAGAAAAGAATCACTGCAAACCACGTAGAAAGAAACATAGGAATATCGAAAGATTACAACAACTTTGAACTCCAAAAAGCAATTGTATCCAAAGATTTTCAGAAAGCGATACGTATTGCTAATTATTTTGGAGCGAACCCCAAGGCAAATCCCGTTGTTGTTACATTAACGGTTCTTTTCAACTACTTCTCCAACCTGATGATCGCCTATTACGCGAGCGATAAATCGGAAGCGGGAATCATGAGAGAATTGGGTTTGCGTAACGCGTTTCAAGCCAAAGACTATTTGGAAGGACTGAGAAACTATAGCGCGATGCAAGTATTTACCGTTATTTCGTTGATACGTGAATATGATGCAAAGGCAAAAGGGTTTGGAAGCATAAATCTCTCGAATACTGATTTATTAAAGGAATTGATTTTTAAGATAATCCATTAAAATACAAATTATAATGAAACTGAACGCGCTACTTGCAATCGCACTTTTACTGACAGGCTTCGGTTCTGTGAAAGCCAACGATACGATTGTTGTGTCTCAATTGCTCTCTTCCAATCCACAAACAATCTTAAAGCCTTTTCAAACAGACTCTATCAATTTATCCGGGAAAAAGGTTGATGTAGCCTATCTGCTCAAATCTGTGATAGTAAACACACCAAGCAATTTACTCATCAAAAGAGATGCAGATACCAACGGTAGCTTTAGTTTCAATGTTCCAACCGAAAACTTCTCAGTTGGCACTCATCAATTCTACATCACAGCGTCAGCTTTTGGAAAAGCGACAATCGAAGTTTCTACATCTGCGGCGTTCGAATTGTTTGTAAATGGTAAAAGTGAGCTCTCAAAAACTCAGGTGGAAGATTCCATAAACAAAGAGAGTTCCAAATAAATCAAACTAACCTTCGAACCGAAGACCTATCAAGTGACCATCAAAACACTTGTATCTTCGGAACAAAAAGAGTCGCCTACCCTTTCCGTTAAAGTAATTGCTCCTAAAGCCTCTTCGATGGAAGTTTCGACCAATAACATACATAAATTATCCATCAATCATATATTGGAAGGTACACGCCCTACCTCGGCAACGATCTCACCAAACGGACAGTTTGCCTTAATAAAATACACCACCGTTTATCAAGAGAAAGGAAATACCAGCAGTTACACTAAATTGATCGACCTGAAAAGTAAAAAGACTCTTCTTACGGATTACAACGGACGAAACAATGTATCGTGGATGCCTCGCACCAATAAACTATTCTACACAAGAAATGCTTCGAATGGAAACAGAGAATTGGTAACTGTCGAACCTACTACCGGAGAAGAATTTATTATTGATGACAATCTTCCCGAAGGATATTTTTCTTGGAGTCCTTCAGAAGAGTATCTGGTATTCTCTAAGTCTGAACAGGGAAAAGCCGAAAGCGGAGACTTAAGACAATACCTAAATCCGGCTGACCGCCAACCAAACTATAGAAATCGTATTTTCCTGCATAAATATGATCTGAATTCACGAATTCTCTCGCCCGTGACATTTGGACTAAAAACCTCTTCGTTGCAAAGTTTCAGTTCTGATGGAAGGTATATTCTTCTGAGTCGAAGTGACGAGACCCTCACCGACTGGCCTCTCTCAGTATCCTCCTTTTACAAGGTTGACATGAATACTTTGGAGGTTGATACGATCCTATCGGGAGTTCCCCATGTGTCGAGCGCACAGTTCTCTCCGGATAGTAAGACAATCCTTTTCACCGGAACAGGTGAGGCGTTTAATGGCATTGGTAAAACCATTCCTTCTGATAGTTTGACTAACATATATAACACCGAGGCTTTCTTAATGAACCTCGAAACAAAAGTGGTAACGCATATTACCCGACAATTCGACCCATCGATACAACGGGCGAGTTGGAGCCAGACAAACCCTTCGATCATCTATTTTACCACTGCGGACAGAGATTACGTCACTGTTTATCGCTACAATAGTAAAAACAACTCATTCGCGAAGCTTCCTCTCGATGTAGAGGTAGTTTCGACCTTCGACATCGCACTGCTGGCAAACACGGCACTCTACTTTGGTCAATCAGCATCCTCCCCCTCCAAGATATACTCATGTGATCTCAACAAAGAGAAATCTACGTTGATTGATTTTCCACAGCAAGCCTCGTTCAACGAATACCAACTGGGCGAAGTGAAGGAATATAACATACAGTCGAAAGATGGAAATACAATCTATGGACGCTACTATCTGCCCCCTAACTTTGATCCGTCGAAAAAGTATCCCATGATTGTTTATTACTACGGAGGAACAACTCCGGTCGAGCGACTCTTTGAGAGCCGTTATCCGCTTCATCTGTATGCTGCAATGGGATATGTGGTATATAATCCCCAACCAAGTGGAGCAATTGGATTCGGACAATCATTTGCAGCCCGTCATGTAAACGCATGGGGCATTCACACCGCTGAAGACATTATTGAGGGAACTAAACAGTTTTGTACCGATCATACGTTTGTCAACACTAAGAAAATCGGTTGCATCGGCGCTTCGTATGGAGGCTTTATGACTCAATATTTGCTCACCCGTACTGATCTGTTTGCAGCAGCCGTATCTCATGCAGGAATAAGCGACATCACCTCCTATTGGGGTGAAGGATATTGGGGTTATGCCTATAGTGCGGCTGCAACCGCGAAGTCTTTCCCTTGGAATGCACCGGAACTATACACCAAGCAGAGTCCGTTATCTTCTGCCGACAAGATTTCCTCTCCTTTGTTGCTACTTCATGGTGGAGAAGACACCAATGTTCCTATCGGAGAAAGCATTCAAATGTTTACCGCATTGAAGATGTTAGGCAAAGAGGTTGCATTCGTAGAAGTGAAGGGAGAGAATCATGCCATCGCCAATTACCAACGCCGCATCAAGTGGAACAATACCATATTCGCATGGTTTGCGAAATGGTTGCAAGATAAAAATGAATGGTGGGATGAACTTTATCCGAAGGTAAACCTTTAATAACAGTATGATCCTTCGTTTTGAACTCAACGTGTATGAATGACTAAATAATTATTCACTATGAACCGCTTTTTATATTCCATATCAATTGCCTTTATCTCAGTTTTCATATCACATGCGCAACAAATCACGTTCACGGAGACTGTTCATGATTTTGGAACATTCCCCGAAAGTGCTAAAGAGGTTGCTCATGAATTCATATTTACCAATACAGGCACCTCGCCACTCATCATCAATCGAGTTACAGCCTCGTGTGGTTGTACCACTCCTACATGGACCAGAGAACCGATACCTGCCGGAGGAAGAGGGTATATTAAAGTAATATATAATGCCGTAGGTCGTCCCGGTGCATTCGATAAGAGCATAACTGTCATCAGCAACTCGCGCAAAGGAGCTGTCACACTTAAGATCAAAGGATCTGTTACTGCTAAACGCTCCGAACCGACGGTAGCCTATCCGGTAATCATGGGTGATTTAAAATTGAAATCCACCCTTATTGAGATGAAGAATGTGGGCAAATCGGAAGAAAAGACACTATGGATCGAGGTAATGAACGGTGGCACTTCCCCTATTACTGTCGGGTTTGAGAATGTCCCCGAATATCTATACGTTCAATCCAATCCGAAAACATTGGCACCCAACCAGCTGGGGATGATCTTTGTCACCTTTGCGGCGAAACGCATTGATGATTGGGGTCCACGTACAGATGAGTTCTTTTTGAGGCTTAACAACGAATTACCGGTTAAAGACAACCGAACAATCACTGTAACAACAAATATCATCGAACGATTCGATCGATCCGCGGCTGTTTTAGCAAACGCGCCAAAGATTGTTTTTTCATCTCCGGCCGTATCAATGGGACGTATTCCTGCCAATCAGAAAAAGAGTGAGATAGTCAAGATACAAAATACCGGAAAGAGTGATTTAATGATAAGAAAACTGATTCCATCAGCTGATGGTATTAGCGCAACCGTTGAAAGAAAAACGCTCAAACAAGGTCAGTCAACTAATCTTCGGATAACAATAGATAAACGGATTTATACCAAATCAGACGTAAAAGAGAGCATACAGGTAATTTCAAACGATCCTCAAGCCTCAATATCTATCATTAATATTTCAGGGCAATAACAAAGGATCAGATACCATAACGGATGGACGCATTTCAATGGGGAGAGATCATTTACGACCAAAGTCGGCAGGAATTTCTCCCCAATTGGCCGTATCCCATTTTAGTAAAGGGGTATCGAATGTATTATTTTTGAGCCATAATTCCGCTCGAGAGATCAAATCGAAGATCACATCGTTTCGTTGAGTCCTTGCCAATTTTGTTTTACATTTCTTCCCTTTGATCCATGCAATCGCATTCATACTATCGGTATAAATAGGGACAAACAGATTGTGGTTTTTCATCATCGCTAACGCATGGACAATGGCTAAGAACTCCCCTATATTGTTTGTTCCATCATGGTATGGACCCACTCTAAATATCTCTCTTTTTGAAGCTACCATTACAGCCCTATACTCCATCAGTCCCGGATTGCCCAAACATGACGCATCTACCGATATAGCCGTATCATAATATGGAATCGCAGTGCTGGGAACGCGCAGACTCTTCGCCTTGTCATCTCTCCTATTCAGATATTGATTAAAGTCATTCGAGAAAGCCTCTTCAGCCTCTTGCTTGGTCGGGAATGATTTAAATTTAGCTCCTACGTACCCTTTAATTTGGAGTTGACAATCAGTCCAATTATCATAAACACCGGGAGTTACCCCAATCCAAACCGTATAATACTTCTTCTCATTCATAACTCATCATCTGCTTTTATTGAAAGACACTTTCAATCCCATATGAAATTCAAATAATCCCTGTTCGTAAGGATTCTTGAATCTTTTCATTTCTTGATTTGCCTCAGTGACTAAAACAGAGACATTGCTCCATATACAATATAAATCCAAACAATATAGCGGATAAATTTCCCAAGAAACATTGAGATGGCTACAAGAGCCACATTCGCCCGAAGATATCCGAGAGCCACAGCAATCACATCTCCAATACCCGGAAGAAAAACAAAAAAGGCCATAAGTCCACCTTTCCCCTGCAGCCACATTTGCAGCTTTTCAATCTTCTCTTTCTTAATCTTCAAGTATTTCTCAATCCACTCAATCTTACCCAAGTAACCCAAATAATAACAACTGAGTCCTCCAAGCCAGTTTCCAAGTGTCGCCCAAATAACACACATCCACATATCCATTCCGGCAATTACCAACGCGCTAAAAACCACCTCAGAACTAAACGGAAGAACTGTTGCCGCAAGAAAGGCCGCTATAAATAGACCCAAGTAGCCTAACTCGATCAGCTCAGCCATAAACTCCAAATAAATGTGGTCAAATAGAAGAAAATAGAGAATACAAAAATAGCGCTCTTGTACGGGGAAATATCCATTGAAAAATATCGGGCAATCAAGAATGATGAGATGAGATAGAAAAACGAAATAGGCATTGAGCTCAGCGAACTGTTCAGCGCTGTCAACAATATTGTATATAACATAAATACAATCATTACACTCACAAGGGCTCTTACTTTTATTTTGGTATTTCTAAGCGACCCCAGTGCATGTTTGATGGATATAATTGACAGCAACACCGTATAGCTCATATGTACCCACTCATAGGGCTGAATTTGGTTTATATTGAGCCAACTGATTGTGAAGTTGTTTGTCAGAAGGGTTATTAACGACTCAAACGAATCAATATGATAGCACCAAAACGCGTAAAACCAGTACGGTAAAACCAATCCTAAAATAATTGCTATAATGGTTTTTGATGTGAGTACTCGCATCATATAGATAGCATAAATCAGAAAAGGTACATACAACAACGCGTTGAAGTCCATCAAACTCAAAAAAGAGAAGATAAAAAAGACATTAAACACATAGGAGATATATCCTTTCTTGAGTTTATAGCAATCAAACATTGAATTGAAAGCCAATGCACCAAGTAGATTGAATACCGGCACATAGGTATTGTTCAGGTTGGATGGATTGGTTGAAAATATGAGTGCGTAAACAGCAAAACACAAAGAACTTTTAGTTATAAGCAATTTATGTTTTGAGTCGATCCTAAAAAGAAGAATTGAAGTAAATATTACAGAGAAAAATACAACTGATACATTGATCCACCTTTTTTTGAACACCACACTAAACAAATCATCAAAGATTGTTTGTATATGGTATTGATTAATTGGATTGAAAAAGAAATATTCAGTCAGCAATGCCGCCACAAGAAGTGCCAACACACTGAAAAATATTGTCGCGGGAGAACGCAACGAGGTAGATAATATATTCGATTTATTTTTCATTACAGATCAAATCCTATATCCGAACGAAAATACTTACCTTCATAAGAAATTGATTTAGCAACTGAGAAGGATTTACTCAACGCATCCTCTTTCGATTCTCCATATGAACTTACCGCTATCACTCGGCCACCGGCTGTTACAATCCGGCCCTCTTCGTTCACCGCTGTTCCGGCATGAAAAACAATGCTATCGGAGGGAGCATTCAATCCGTCAATCAATTTTCCTTTTTGATACTCTCCTGGGTATCCGCCCGAAACCAACATTACTGTCACAGCATAACGTGGGTCTTGCTCAATGTTCATCGAATCCAGACGACCCTCTGC
>JBKEBB010000167.1:0-2623 GCA_047972845.1 Bacteroidales bacterium | reverse complement strand
GGTTAATTCTGAAATGAACAATAAATAGGATGAACAAAAGAATACTTCCTCCCGAGTGGAATCACTTAAGTGGTGTTCAACTTACTTGGCCACATAAAAACAGCGATTGGGCCTATATGCTTCCCGAAGTGGAGGCCTGTTTTCTACGATTGGCTACCGAGATATCGAAACGGACCCATTTGATTATTGTAACCCCGTTTGTTGAAGAGGTAAAAGAGGCGATTGCCTCTCATCTGGATTTGTCGAATGTAACACTTTTTGAATGCGATACGAACGACACATGGGCACTAGATCACGGTGCTATCACCTGCTACGACGATGGCAATCCGGTAATTCTTGATTTTAAATTCAACGGCTGGGGATTAAAGTTTGCCGCGAATGCGGACAACTTAATAACTCATCAGATGTTCGATGCCAATCTATTCAACAGGACCTACGAAAATCGACTCAATTTTGTACTGGAAGGTGGTAGCATCGAATCGGATGGAAAAGGTACCCTGCTCACCACCAGTGAATGTCTGTTGTCGAAAAACAGAAACGGAGAGTGGAACAAAGATCAAATCGAACAGTATCTGAAGGAGGTGTTCAATCTGCAACAGGTGCTTTGGGTCAATCATGGATATTTAGCAGGAGATGATACCGATAGTCACATTGACACACTGGTAAGGATGTGCCCGAATGACACACTGGTGTATGTGAAGTGCAACGATCCGACCGATGAACACTTTGAAGCGCTAAAGGCGATGGAAATAGAACTGGAAAGCTTCCGAACTATGGAAGGAAATCCATACCGACTCATCGCGCTTCCGATGGCCGAGTCAATAATCGAAGAGGGCGAGCGCTTGCCTGCCACCTACGCCAATTTTCTGATTGTAAACGACGTATTGCTATTCCCCACCTACAATCAACCAATAAATGATCAGAGAGCGAAAGAGGTGCTGTCAGAAGCCTTTCCGGGCTATGAGATCATCGGGATTGATTGTTGCCCACTGATTAAGCAACATGGCTCGCTGCACTGTGTAACCATGCAGTATCCAGATAAGGCTATTCGAATAAAAAAATAAGAAAGAACTTGCTCTCAACAAAATAAAAAACTATCGTATGAACAGATCCATTCGTGTAGGAATTATTCAACAAACATGCTCGGAGAATAGAGATGCTAACATGCGAAAGATCGCCCTCAACATCCGCCAGTGCGCTTCTGAAGGAGCTCAATTGGTCGTTCTTCAAGAACTACACAACTCCCTCTATTTTTGTCAAACAGAAGAGACTACTTTGTTTGATTTGGCTGAAACTATTCCGGGAGAATCGACCGATTTCTATGGAAAATTGGCAGGCGAATTGGGGATTGTTTTGGTGACATCACTGTTTGAGCGTCGAGCACCAGGGCTGTATCACAATACAGCGGTTGTTTTCGATACAGACGGATCGATGGCCGGGAAATATCGAAAGATGCACATCCCCGATGACCCGGCTTACTATGAGAAATTCTACTTTACACCCGGCGATCTGGGATTCAAACCTATCGAAACTTCACTGGGTAAACTGGGGGTTTTAATATGCTGGGATCAATGGTATCCGGAGGCAGCGCGACTGATGGCATTGAGTGGAGCGGAACTATTGATATATCCAACGGCGATTGGTTGGGAAAGCAGTGATCCTGAAGATGAGAAGAATCGTCAGCTGGGGGCGTGGGTTATTTCCCAACGGGCACACTCGGTGGCTAATGGAATTCCGGTGATCTCAGTGAATCGTGTCGGATGGGAACCCGATCCTTCCAAACAAACCAACTGTATCACCTTCTGGGGAAACAGTTTTGTGGCAGGTCCGCAAGGCGAGTTGATATTTGAAGCTCCAAATGATCAGGAGGTTATTAAAACGGTGGAGGTTAACCTGACTCGATCTGAGAATGTACGCCGTTGGTGGCCATTCCTGCGTGATAGACGTATCGATGCGTATCAAGATATCACACGTCGATTCATAGATTGACAAATAGATTGAAGCATTAATTCTGGGAGTGACGCGTCAGATCATGTCCATCTAATATATTAAATCTCACGATTCAATCGACCGGGGATATTACACCTCAGTTAATCTAAAACTGATTTATTAGGCTGATACGGATATCTTCATATATCAATAAAGATTAGAATAATCCACTATCGCCAAGGAACAAAACGAGTCTGGAGCAATAACGATTGTACAGATTATATACCAGAAAATAAGAGAGGCTGACTACTCAAAGTAATCAGCCTCTTTTCTATTCAATCTATCTCCTTCTAAAAAGGAGTGTGAGTTTATTGCATATCGTACACACTCAACTGTTCTCCTTGAGCTGGAGATGTGTTGTACACATCGAATACTTGAGCTCCTGGTTTAAGAGTGAAATCAAATACTCCTTCTACCCAAGAATCGAAATTGTAACAAGTAGAGATATTAACCTGTTCCATAGGATATGGGAACCATGTATAATACGTTACTCCCGGGCCTGTATTGTATCCTGGACAGCAATCAGTAGTAGGAACGGTTGCTTCTGATGAATTCAGTTTAACAGATGCTGCAGGAAGTCTCAATCGTGAATTGGTTAGATCAATTGGAGTAGTTCCTTCAAACATTTGTGAAT
>JBKEBB010000108.1:0-8937 GCA_047972845.1 Bacteroidales bacterium | reverse complement strand
CACATCTGAGTATTTCTTTTCAATAACTTGAGCAAAACTTATAACATTCTCCATTTTCTGTGGAACACCTAGATTTCCTCCAAATACTACAACAAATTTCCCATCCAATCCATACTTATTTTTTAAATCACTTTTTAATGTACGATCTTTGGGTAATACCTTTTGAAAGTTCATCAAAACATGAAGCTTTTTAGAATTTATTCCAATATTATGATTGACAATGTAATCCACATTTCCCAGAGACATGCATCCTATATGATCGGATATATTATACAACCGACGTTCGTGGTTTCTAAAATATGTATATACAAGGCTAGCTTTCTTCATCATTCCGAGATCTACTGCGTTTTGAGGAAAAATATCCCTTAAAATCAAATATACAGAAGCTTTATGCTTGTTTTTCAATTTAGAAACCAGACTCTCTAAGGTAATTGGAGGTGTTGGAATGATTATAGTGTCAAATTGAATACTAGTATAATACTTTTGTATTGCTTTATAGAACTGATATGGTAATAGGATATTAGCTATTCCCTTTCTTATTGTGCCAACTCCAAAAAGAGGCAAAGTTCTAACGCGTAGAATTTCAAGACCTTTTTCTTTGTTAATTCGAGTTTCTTCATTATTAACTGAGGGAGCAACAACGAATATATTTTCCCCATTTCGGTCAAATTCTTGAATTAGATCTGAATAGATATTCGAATTCTCGTTCAAGTCAGGCAACGATAAAAGCAAAAATAGAATATTTTTTTTCTTATTCATTCCACACCACACGTTTAATGTAATCAGTATAGGATATAATTATTCTCACTACTTTGTCACTGACATTGGGCATCGAATAGTCGGCAACCAATCGAAAATTGCGCTCACCGCCTCTTTTTTGTTGCTCTAATTGCAATAATCCTTGTAAGATTCGCCCAGGGTTCAAACCCACCATCATCACACTCGCCTCCTCCATAGCTTCAGGACGCTCGTGTGCCTCTCGAATATTGAGTGCTGGGAAATTCAAAATGGATGATTCTTCACTGATGGTGCCACTATCAGACAACACTGCTTTCGCATATATCTGTAGGGCCAAGTAGTCGGACAGTCCCAATGGTTTACTTAGTATCACCCGAGAATCAAATTTCACCCCTTTTGCCTCAATCATCTTTCGGGTTCGGGGATGCGTTGATACCCATACGGGCATATCATAATTGGCTGCAATCTGATTCAAACTACGAACCCAATTGAAAAAATTCCGTTCCGAAGCGATGTTCTCTTCCCTATGAGTTGATACCACAAAATAATTATATCGGTTCAAACCCAGCGTTTCTAATATAGTTGATTGTTCTACTTTGGGTAGATAGCAATTCAACACCTCAAACATCGGGCTCCCAGTTTTAATAATCCTGTCAGGGCGTAATCCCTCAGACAACAGGTATTCACGAGCAATATCGCTATACGTCATATTGATGTCGGAGATATGATCCACAATCTTACGATTTGACTCTTCCGGTACTCGTTGATCGAAACAACGATTTCCCGCCTCCATATGGAAAATAGGAATATGTCGCTTCTTCGCGGCAATCGCACAAAGGCATGAATTGGTATCTCCCAACACCAAAAAAGCGTCTGGTTTAACCTCTTCCAACACCGGATCAATATTAATCAATATTTGTCCCGCTGTTGCTGTTGCATTTGCTCCCGCAGCATTAAGAAAATAATCCGGCTTTCGCAGACCCAAATCCTCAAAAAAAACCTCATTTAACTCGTAATCATAATTTTGTCCGGTATGTACCAACGTATGATTGATTGCAGGCGACGCATCCAGTTTTTGCAACACGCATGCTAATCGTATAATCTCCGGTCGTGTTCCCACGACTGTCATTACTTTCAGTTTAGGTATTTCTATGCTATCCACGATTCAATTATTTATCTGTATTTATTAAAGAAATAGAGTAAGGGGTGAGGGGGTTCTTTAAAAGTGAGGGGTGAGGGGTGAGGGGTGAGTAGTGAATGGTAACGGGTGATCGGTAATGAGTAATGGGTGGAGAAATGTTGAGGCGTTGATTTGTTAATTCGTTGAGGTGAGAGAATGTGAAATCGGGGGGGGCCGCAGAGAGGTGTTTACTTCAAAGTAACCAACCCGATACGTATACGTGTGCGTCTCTTCTAGGCAAAACAATTCAACAAATCCACGATTCAACGATTCAACGTTCTTCTGAACGATTCCACGATTAAACAATTCCGCATTTCACATCTCAACAAATCAACGTCTCCACGCATCAACAATCTTTAAACTATTCACTTCTCACAATTCACTATTTACTATTTACTATTTACTACTAACCACTTACTACTTACATTTTACAATCTCAGACTTTCTCAAAATAGGTATCTCCATCGGCGGGATTATACCATTCGTTTATCCAAAATTGTGTATATAATTCCTCTTCTCCGATATTGGTGATGTTGTGTGTGTACCACACGGGCATGTCCACGTAGGCAGGTTCATTGCCATCCAGGAAGAAATCAAACACCTCATCCGATCCGATCCGTCGAAGTTGAATGCGCGCCTTCCCTTTTATTACGGTAAATCGTTCAATCTTTCTGGTATGGTAGTGATCTCCACGAGTGATCCCGGACACTGTAGTCGAAAATGACACCTGACCACCCACACCTAATTTTATTGTTTCCACAAACACCCCCCGAGGGTCAGCGTGCCGAACCAACTTAACACAGCGTGGTTCAATATAGGATCGAAACGTATTAAATAGATTCACCTCATTCCTATCTTTCAATTCAGGAATAAATCCATTTTCGAAATATAGCTCCTTGAACTTTTCAAAGATGGCTAGAATATCAGTTACCTTCTTTTCAAAATCATAGGGCACTTCCACTTTACGAACCCCCTTTTCATCGAATTGTGAAATAATAAATTGACAAAGCGATCCGACATGAATAAGTTTCACCTCCGAGTCAACCATCACATGGGGTTGCTCTCCATTCACTAATTTATGGGCAAAGGTGGCAATAAACGTGTTGTAATTAGGTCGTGAAAATTCACCATACACATTGGGAACCACTAATCCACTAAAAGAAGCTTCATTTTTAGCTGCCCACTTCTCCAACATTTCACGGCCCTCTTTTTTGCTTTTGCCATAGAGATTATCTCTATCCTCTTGGGTAGAAGAGCTAAAAAGGATGTGTGGGGTCACCTGCTCCGCCTCCATCGCGTCGATAACAATTTGTACCAAACGGATGTTGGTATCGTAAATAACCTGCTCCGATTCGTGACGATTCATCGCGGCAAGATGCACTATCACATCACAGCGGTTGACAAAATCCCTCAACAACTGAAAATCGTCAAAATATCGGTCTTCAAAAGAGATTCGTTCGTATCGTTCAGGGTGCAATCCTAGATGGTTATACAGATGCGTACCTACAAAACCCGCCTGACCTGTTATTCCTACTCGTATCATAATTCCAGATCCTCCCTAATAAATTGCAACTTGAGCAATAAATTTTTCATTCCTTCTACATCCAATCGTGCAGTGTTGTGAGAGTGATAATCCTCGATCCGGGATATATCTTCGTCTCCTTTATTGAAATAGTTGTCATAGTTCAAGTCTCTATTATCGCAGGGAATACGATAATATTCACCCATATCGATCGCTTTAGCCATCTCCTCACGTGTAACCAGTGTTTCGTACAACTTCTCTCCATGACGAGTACCAATGATTTTTATGAGTGACGAGTGATCGTTAGAAGATTGTTGAGCCGTTGAGGCGATAAGGCGCTGAGGCGAAATAGAATCGGGGAATCGAGAAATCAGGGAATCGGGTGAAGAGGTGAGGTGGGAAGAGTAAAGATTGATCAGCGCTTCGGCTAAAACCTGTAAAGTCGCTGCCGGAGCCTTTTGCACAAATAGATCGCCGTTCTTACCATTCTTCCACGCATAGATTACAAGATCTACCGCGTCATCCAACGTCATCATGTAGCGGGTCATGTTGGGATCAGTTATTGTAATTTCTTTCCCGTTTTTGAGTTGATCCACCCAGAGTGGGATAACAGACCCCCGCGAGGCCATCACATTTCCATATCGGGTACAGCAGATCGTGGTCGAGGCGTTATCACCCAACGCCCGTCCCTTGGCTATTGCCACTTTTTCCATCATCGCCTTACTGATTCCCATCGCATTGATGGGATAAGCCGCCTTATCAGTGGATAATACAACCACATTCTTAACCCCGTGCGCAATGGCAGAATCCAACACATTTTCAGTTCCTATCACGTTGGTTTGTACCGCCTGCATAGGAAAAAATTCACACGAAGGCACCTGTTTGAGCGCTGCCGCGTGAAACACATAATCCACTCCTACCATCACTCCATCCACCGAACGTTTGTCACGAACATCTCCTATATAGAATTTCACCTTCGGATTCTGGAGTTCGTGTCGCATATCGTCCTGTTTTTTTTCATCGCGCGAAAAGATTCTAATCTCTTTAATTTCCGAATCCAAAAAACGTCTTAACACCGCATTACCGAACGATCCAGTCCCTCCGGTAATCAATAATATTTTATTCGTAAACATCCTTTTTATTTATTACTTCCAACCATTTATCGATGTTTTTCTTGACATCAAACTGTTCAGTACAAAATTGATACGCCTGCTCTCTCATCTCCTGATAATCATTTTCCGACAACAACAACAGCGTATCTATCGCTTGGACAATCTCTTCCGGTGAATTATCAATCCAATATCCGGCGTTATTCTCAGGTAGTGCTCGCCAAGGTGTTCCCTTTGAAGCAATCACCGGGGTACCCTGTGCCAACGATTCTATAACTACATTCCCAAAATTCTCACTATGAGAGACCAATAAGGTTGCTTTAGCTCCTGCGAAAAGGGATTCCTTCTCCTCTCCCTCTACCAATCCTTTGAAAAAGATTGATTGACTCAATCCTAATTCAGAGATCATCTCTAACAATCGATCATAATATGCACCCTCGTTTTTTCCGGCTAAATAGAGTTTGTAACCCATCTGGTTGAATCGATTCGACATAGCAACCCCTTGAATCAAATTCTCCAATGCTTTGACAGGAACAATACGTCCCACGTAGAGTAAATATTTTTCTTCTGATTTTGAATTTACTTTCTCAGGGAGTTCCATATAATTAGGAATGATCACACATTGAGCATCCACTCCCATAAACTGAGATATCGCTAAGGCCTCTTCCGCAGAGGTAGCATGAAACAGCACCCGTTTCCCAAAAATAGATCGAAGTAGCCGCAAATAGCATCGCTTGATAATTCCTCTGGGGATAAGCAATTCTCCGCGGGGCGACCAGATCACTCTTTTTTTTCCAATCAATGCAGCTATACCTACAAAAAAATTAGGTTTATAAAAAAAAGAGCTAAGCATTACAACATCATTCGTAGGAATTTCTTTCAGTGTATGCCATGCCAATCTGAAAAAGCGCGATATAAATCCTGAAACTATATATTTGATCTTTATTCCATCCAAATCGACCCATTGATCTCGTGGCGCAAAATCGTCAGATACACCTCTATCTGAAACAACAGCAGTAACAGAAATCCCCTGTTTCACCAACTCTTTACCCATCCAATACAGGGTATTACCCGGCCCACCCACCTGCGATGGGTAAAAGATGCCAATTGAAAATAACATTCTCATATAGTAAACCAATTTCTTTCTGACTATTTCTGATTTTGAGTTATTTCTGAAACAAATCTTGATATTATTACATTTAAATCAAATTCGTGTTTTATCTTTTTAGCCTCGAATGAGAATTTATCACGCAATAACCTATCCTTCATTAAAGTTGCTAATTTATTCTTATACGAAGTATCATCTCCTAACTCAATAAGGAATCCATTAACATTATCCTGAATCAATTCACTTGGGCCTGTCGGGCAATCAAAACTGATACATGGCAGACCCACAGACATTGCCTCAAGCAATGCATTGGGGAATCCTTCAGACTGAGAAGAAAAGGCAAATATTGATGCTTTAGCCAATAATAAATCAACCTCTTTTTGAAATCCAAGAAATTGGACTTTATGTTCCATTCCTAATGATCTTGTTAAATCCTGAAATTGCTCTCGAAGTTCTCCATCTCCAACAATTTGTAAAATCCATCCATTATTAGTTCCCGTTGATAACTCAGAAAAAATATTAATTAATTTATCAATACCCTTCCCATTAACCAATCTCGACACTGTAATTATTATGTCATCTTTTGGGATATTATCATAGACTAGGAGTTCTTTAACCGGATTTGGAACGTGTATAATATTAGGATGTCCATATTTATCCCTAAAAAAGGATTTGGCAATTTGCGTTTGAACAACGAGACCTTCACTCCTTGAGAAAAAAAGCCTATTGAGCCAATCATTTATTATTCCATAAGTTTTATACGGGTTTGCTCTATGAAAAACATAAACTTTTGTGCCTAAACCCATCAAAGCAATTAGCACATAACAACTATGCATTCCAGAAAAACTAAAAACGAAATCAAAACTTTCATTTTTACAAAGCTTTCTCAATCTCCATAATGATAAAAAAAACTTGATCTTATTATATTTCCCTTTTACCCCAGAGTAAACCGAAATATTCGCTGGCAAGTCATACTGATTGATACCACTATCAGCAAGGAGAAAGATTCCTACTTTATATCCCAAATTTAAAAACCCAGAAGAATAATTCATAACCGCACGACCCATACCTCCACCTACCACAGGAATGGTAAAAAGCACTTTACTCATCTTTTCCTTATTAATTTTGCAGGATTTCCACCAATGATTGAATACTCTGGAAAATCTCTTGTCACAACACTTCCTGCCGCAATAATTGTCCCCTTATATATTACTCTTCCTTGATTAATGATAGATTGTCTTCCAATCCAAACATCATCACCAATAATAATTGAAGGATTTTTTTTCCTCCCTTGTAATCGAATAGGAATATCAGTCCGAGAAAATTCATGAGTAGTTCCTCCTCCTGTCATAACAACACGTGGTCCCATTAATACGTTATCTCCAATAATAATATCCGATGGGACGATACATTCAATTCCAATACCAGAGTTATCTCCAATAACGACATCAAAACCTTTTCCAAAAAAAGCTTTTCTCTCTACATTTACATTGTAGCCACAATATTTAAAGATTCGTTTACAACAAAACAATCGTATTCTTTTGCTCAAAGGACTCTTTCCTGAACAAGGAAGATATTGTGCTAAATATCTATACACGATTAAAAAAAAGTATCTAGCAATATTACTTCTACCAACCATAGCTATTTTCTTTTTAATATTGATATTCCTAAAAACCTCAAAAGGAATTTAATAGAGATATATACTATCCATGTATGGATAAAATAGACAAAGAAACCTCCTAAAGTACCCCTGCCGGTATATATTGTAAAACCAGCAAAAATAGCAATAAGCAGATATTGCGATATGCTTGTGAAAGATTGATTAATAGATATGTAATCGAAATATGAAACCATCATTCCATACAAAATAGAGACAATTATAATTCCGATCAACCCAAATTCTATATATAAATCTGCGATATAGGAAGTTCCAATTCCAGAAGTGTAACCTATGCCTGAATACTGAATAGTTAATAAATCAGCCGTACCATTTGGCATATCTGGCAATATACTATCAGTAATAATATTCCCCAAATATGGTATTCCTTTAATCAGAGACTGAATAAAAAACAAACCGTTTGAATGTGAATATAAGCCCTTCTCAATGCCGTCAATGGCCAGAGTGGTACATCTCTGAGTAGAATTGGAAAACTGTTCATAATCAATCACTGTCGAATATATTCTAGTAAAGGTCTCTACGGACAATGCGCTTCCACTGGCATCAATACGAAATAAAGATATGTAATTAAATAAACTATATACACCAATAATAACAAGTACAAACAGAATAAATTGAGAATAGGTTACTTTCATCCGATTGATTACCAAATATCCAAAAAATAGAATTATTAAGGTTGCTAAAATAGGTCCTCTATCCCCTCCAATTGCCACATAACCCCAAAAACAAATAATCAGTAAAAATAAGAGTCGATTATTACTAATCATCTTTATACCTATACCAGAATTATCTCTTACAATGAAACTACTGGTAGAAAATGCAACACAAGATATTAATACCATCCTATACAACAATACATAGTAATAGGAACTTGTTCCGATATATGTCGCGCCAATTTTCAGTCCAGTTACGTTTAGCGACAAAACTAGTAATATAATTGAAATTAAAATACAAGGGGTTGTTCTGAGTGGTTTATTAGTTATTGATTTACGATTTTGAATCCACCTTTTAGCGTAATTCAATTCAAATAGTTTATATCCCATAACAATTAGGGGTAAACTAATTCCCATCAATATGTTTGATTTGATGAATGAAGATGAGCTAATACCAAAACGCAGCAAGAAATTTAATAATTCATTTTTATCGAATAGAGAAACAAAATACCAAGATGAATTAAAATATAATGCTCCTGCAAGAAATAAATAGAGTAACTTAACTTCTATACTTCTTGATTTAAAATTCGGAAAAACGAATATTATTGAAAGAAATATAGAAATAAAAGGGAGCCATTCAATATAAGTGTTCCCAAAATCAAAAGTATCATTGAACCATGCAAAAGTATTTAACCCTGCAATAAACAATAGTATTATTATCTTAATAGTCATCTTGCCATCTTCGCTATAAAATAATCACTAACCTGTCTAATTTCTTTATTCTGGGAAATTACACCAAATAATATAATAAGAAAGACATATATCAGTAATCCGCAAAGAAGAGAACAAATAGGATTCATTGATAAGTATGTAACAAATAGATATGCAAAAAAAGCTGAAGGAAAAACTGGAATTAGAGAACTAACTATGTCTTTAATTTGGTCAAGAA
>JBKEBB010000098.1:0-8715 GCA_047972845.1 Bacteroidales bacterium | reverse complement strand
TGTCGCATGAGGACCTATTGATTCCTGAGTCCAAATCACTATTACAAGCCACTCGATTGTATGATCTGCCCAACTTGAAATCCTTGTGCGAGAATGCGGATGTAATTATTGCTGAATATGCCGCTCTGAGCCGTGGCGTGGTTCCCGAGCCTCTTTTGAATGAAGCTTCAATAAACTTACTGATTGTGGATGCCGAACGTGCGTGTCGTTCAAAGGATCGGATGGCGTATGAGAGACTAGAAAAATCAGTACATAGTAATAATCTTTTTATATGCCTTAATTATGCTTCTAGAGAGGTGATTGAAGAATATACGGGACAACTTCCTCCCTATACTATGATAAGGAAATTGATGTTTCGAATATTAAATCTAGGATTTACTTCCAAAACGTAATTTCTGAATGCTCCAAAGAGACGGTCTGGGTATAATAATTGTCCAAAAAATTCTCATTATTGGTTTGATAGCTTTAACCATGGGGATTTTGGTAGTAGCTATGATTCGTTACGGATTGTTTGCAGGAATAGCTATTGCAATTCTTCCCCTTGCTTTGATAGGCTTTCTGTCAATTTTATATAGCCCATTTGTAAGTTTCGTAGTTCTGTTTGTGGCTAATTATTTTGTTATTGCGATCATGAGATACACTCAATTGAGCGGATTAAGTGTTTTTATCGATGTGTTGATTGTTTTAACCTTATTGTCTTTTGCCCTGAATAGAACATTTACAAAAGAGAGGTACTTAATTCCTCAATTATCGCAGAATAGAATAAACAAAGGCGTAATCTTTGCCTCACTTATCTGGGCTGTCTATTGTTGTCTTGAGATTCTTAATCCATCAGCAATGGTTTCTCAATGGATATTATCTAGAGGTATCTCACTCTATTTGTTCTTTTTCGCCATGCTCAGTCTGATCGTTTTTAATTCCTTCAAGAAATTAGAGATAATTATATTCATTCTTTCAGGATTGACACTTATTGGTGTTGCAAAGACTTTGATGCAACAATTTTGGGGGTTCGATTTTGCAGAACAAATCGTATTGAATGATGGACTTGCGAAGACACATCTATTAATCACTGGAACTCGCTATTTCTCAATTTATGCGAGTGCAGGGATATTAGGGGCAATCATGGGACATGCTGTAATTGTATTTTTAATTGTTGCAGTATATGCCAATTCCCATTTGAAACGTATATACTATATTTTTGTTTCTACGGGGGCGCTTTATGCCCTTTTAGTGTCGGGAACTAGAGGATCATTGGTTATCCCTGCGGCCGGACTTATTCTATTCTCGATTTTATCCAAGCAAATACGCTTAATGTTCCCGACATTGGTTATTTCTGTCTTAATTTACGTCTTCTTGGCAATGACAACAATAGGACAAAGTGTTTATGTTATACGTCGAGCTAGAACTATTTTGGACCCCAATGAACCTTCGTTGATGGTTCGTCTTGAGAACCAGAAGAAGTTCGCAGCTTATTTAGCGAATAAGCCCTTTGGAGAGGGATTGGGTTTAAGTGGAGTAGATGTGAAAGGCGTACCTCCTCGTTTTACAACTTCCATACCTACCGACTCGTGGTATGTCAAGATATGGGTGGAAACTGGGATTGTTGGATTAAGTCTTCATATTGCGATATTGGCATATATTCTTCTTCATGGTTGCTACTTGATTTTTTTTAAGTTGAAGAACCAATATTTAAAAGGAATACTAACCGGATTGCATTGCGGTGCATTTGGGATATTGATTGCTTCATATGGAAATCAGGTGTTGGGCCAATTCCCAGTGGTTATGATTGTGTATATGAGTATGGCATTGGTGTTTATGGGACCTTTTTTTGATGCTCAGTTAGAAAATAGAAGAACAGTTGAATCTGTTCATTAACATTTTATGGATTTTTCTATCGCTCAAATAATTACTTCTGATTTTTGGATGAATCTTTTCCTGATAACGGATAAGATTCTATTTGCATTTTATCTCTTATCGGTCGGTTATCTATTCTTTTTTGCGATTGCATCTACTCTATCAAAGAAACAGACCTATCCAGAATCTTACTCTCATAGACGTTTTGCTCTGTTTTTTTTTGTCCAACATGGAGGAATTCGGTTTTTAGATACCTTGAACACGTTTCTCGATCAAGAATATCCACGTGATTGCTATGATCTGATAGTGGTTTTTAATCCTATTTCGCAACCTATTTATGATGATTTATCTCAATATGCAGTCAAGCGGATTCTAACTGATAGCAACCAATATTCCAAAGCTGAAGCAATACGATTTGCCGTAAACCATTTCTCAAAGGATAATTATGATGTCGCGATTATTATGAACGATATTAGTATTGTCCCTCCACGGTTTATTGCAGAGATAAATAACGCGCTGGCTCTACATCCTCATTCAGCTCTTCAGGTTCATCGCTCCGCGTACCATCTCGATACTGATATCGCGTTATTTGGAGCTGTCAGTGAAGAGATAAATAACTCGATCTTCAGACGCGGTCACGTAAACGTGGGACTCTCCTCAGGATTAACAGGCTCAGGTATGGTTATCAATTTTGCGTGGTTGAAAAGCAATATTGACTCAATTCAAGGATTGGACTTGGAAAAGGGATTGGAGATGTTGCTCTTGGAGCAGTATATGTTTATTGATTATTTAGAGCAGATTGATTTTAAGGAAATGAAAGTAGCTAAGGTTGACGAGTTTTCTGTTCAGCGGCAAGGATGGATCTCCAATCAGGCAGAGTCTGTTAAACGAATGCTTACTAAACTACCTGCAGCCATCGTTCGGGGAAACTATGATTATTGCAATAAGGTGTTTCAATGGTTGCTCCCTTCGCGTATTATTTTGGTTGGAACTCTGGTGTTTATTGTAGCTCTGTTAATGATTATCGCATGGGGAATGGCTATTAAATGGATTGCTATATTATTGTTATTAGTTGTATCTTTTAGTATTGCGCTTCCGGATAATTATATAGATGCCCGTTTTATAAGAGCGGTGAGAAGTGCCCCTATTCTTTTTTTTGTAACTATCATTGATATGTTTATTAAGAAGATTAAACGTAACCGCTGAATTTGTTTTTATTATGAAAATCAACTGTAGGAGTATGATCCAGAATAGGATAACAGGTCAAGACTTTGTGTTTACTGGGTTACAACCTTGGGATATCTCAATCGGTTCGAATGCAAAGGATATTGCATTGGAGATATCAAAAAATAATCGAGTGTTGTATGTAAACTCCCCTTTGGTGAAATGGAGTGCGGAGTTGAGATCTAACAATATAGAGCTGCGCAATCGTATCGAAGTTCTAAACAAGCGATCATCTGTGATTCGTCAGATTAACCCCAATTTATGGGTCCTAGACTGTCCATTTACCGTACTCCCTGTCAATAAGTTGCCTGATGGATTTTTGTTTGATATTGCAAACCGTCTAAATAATAAGAAGATATTTAGGTACATTGCAGAAATAGCCCAATCAATGGGATTTAAAAATCTTATTCATTTTATTGACAACGACATTTACCGAAGCTTTTATAGCGATCGATTTCTTCATGCGGATACTACCATCTATTATTTGCGTGATAATCTTTTGGCAATTGATTTTTGGAGGAGGCATGCTTGTCGTTTAGAGCCTCAATTGATTGCCAAAAGTGACTTGGTTTTTTGTAACTCATTGTATCTTGCTGAGAAGGCTAAGAAGTATAATTCGAAAACTCATTATGTGGGACAGGGTTTTGATCCGTTAGCGTATCAAAAGCACAATTACCCAATACCAGATGATATCTCCTCCATCCCCAGACCAATAGTTGGTTATCTGGGGGCGATTATTTCAGCGAGACTAGATCCTGAATTAGTTTTTAGTTTAGCTAAGGAGAACCCTGCGATCTCATTCGTGTTGGTTGGAGGTGCGGATGATGTGTTTAATAATCATCCATTAATGAATCTTCCCAATCTTTTTTACTTGGGCTCGAAACCTGTTGATCAAGTTCCTGATTATATTAACTCGTTTGATATCTGTATTAATCCTCAGTTGGTTAATGATCTTACGATTGGCAATTATCCTCGAAAGATTGATGAGTATCTAGCGATGGGTAAACCTGTGATAGCAACAAAGACAGATGCAATGGCTGTTTTTAAGGACCATGTTTATTTATGTAATAATGTGCAAGAGTATCAGAATGCTATGATGACTATTTTGCAGAAGGGAGTGAAGACTGGTAAAGAAGAGAGAATACAATTCGCCAATACTCACACGTGGGAGGCTTCAGTTGATAGAATGTATCAATTAATTCGACGTTATAAATGAAAAACTTAGATAGACCATTTTTCTTTTAAGATTGTCTTTTTGTCTAGATACTTTTGATGTTAAAATGAGTTTTTTGTTTTGTTTTTTGATAAATTCATTCGTTATCTCAGTTTATTGACTATTTTTGATATTTATTCCAATAAATACTATGAACTACAGAACTATTTCCGACTTGAATCAGATCATATTAAGGCAATTGCATATCCTACCGCGTGATTTTGATTTGATTGTAGGAATTCCTCGCAGTGGGATGCTTCCTGCCAACTTGTTGGCATTGTATCTGAATCGACCGTACACCGATCTTGATTCTTTTGTGAATGGACATATCTATAATGCAGGAGCAAGAGGTGAGTTTTTTGATATAAAAACGCTAAAACGAGTGCTTGTGGTCGATGATAGTGTTGCCTCGGGTGCCGCGCTTGATAAGTGTAAGAAAAAGCTGATGCCATTTTTAGCTGATTTCGACTTTAGCTATTGTGTCATCTATGCGCTACCTGAGAGTAAGAATTCGGTAGATTATTATTTTGAGGAGGTTCCCCTGCCTCGCTATTTTCAGTGGAATATACTTAATCACATTATTCTCGAGAAGGCTTGTTTTGATATTGACGGAGTTTTGTGCGTCGATCCTACGGATGATCAAAATGATGATGGAGAGAAGTATATCGATTTTCTGCTAAATGCGCCCCCTCTTTTTGTTCCCGGATGTCAAATAGGAACATTGGTTACTTCCCGACTTGAAAAATATAGAAGTCAAACAGAAGAGTGGTTGAGAAAGAATAATGTCAAATACAATAAGTTGGTTATGAGTGAACATTCCTCTATGGAGGAACGTAGAAGGGCTAATAGCCATGCTACTCATAAAGCAAAAGAGTATAATTCTTCTTCTTATTCTCTCTTTGTGGAAAGCTCCTTGGATCAGGCTCTTGAGATTAATCGTCTTACCGGGAAACCGGTACTTTGTACCCAAAACTTTGAAATGATTTTTGATTCGAAATCGGTATTTTATAATATTAAGAGTGGACACTCTCTTCCATTCGTCCGTCGATCGTTGTTGTGGTTGAGAGATCAAGTTCGTAATCGTATAATGATAAGATCAAAATCTTAATTTTAGTAGATAAAAGAGTCTTTTTATATTTTTGAGTAAACTGTGAATTTATCTGAGTAAGTTTGAGTTATTGGCGGAGTTATTTATCAAATACGTACATATAGAAAATTATGTGGACATTATAATAGATTGGATATGTCGGATTTTATTAATTATAGTTTGTATAGAGAAGCGGAGGATCTGAAAAGACTACAATTCATTTCATCGTTTATTAATAATATTGGAAATAGGAGCCTTCATATTCTGGATTTTGGCTGTGGAGATGGAAATATTAGTTTTCAATTGGCTCACGAAGGATATCACGTGACGGCTATAGATCTAAGTAAAGAGGCGATCCAACAAGATCGAATATTACACAGTCATCCTAATGTTACCTATGAATGCAAATCGATTGAAGAGTTCTCAATGGAGGAGCATTTTGATATTGTGGTATGTAGCGAAGTGTTAGAACACACCATCAATCCATTGAGTGTTCTTCGATCGTTGGTCTCTATTCTTTTTAAAAATGGCTTCTTTATTATCACTATTCCCAATGGTTTTGGACCAAGGGAGATGTTTGTTACAAAACCAGTGCAACGCATGATGCGTGATAAACAATCCTACTCATATAAAGTAATAACAACTATTAAGAGAGTCTTGGGGTTCAATGGACAATCGGTTCATTCATCGGCCCACAACCTGGAACATATTCAATTCTTTAGATTGTCTGATATATGTAACTATGCTGCTAAGTTGAATTTATCAGTTGTGTATATGGGAGCCTCAAACTTTTTAGAAAAGGTATTTCCCTTTTCTCTTTTGGCTAAGCGTTGCAATGCGATTCAAAAGTGGGATTGTAAGATCGCTGATTCTATTCCTTTGTCGTGGGCAAGCGGATTTTATTTTGCTTTGAAGAAGATATAGTTTTTTCATTGAGAATTTGAATTTTCAGGGACAACTATTGTTGCAATTTAAGAGAATTCTTTCAATAGTAATCGTGCGACCAACCTATCTTGATTACTCGTTGTTTAGCCTATTTTCTGCGTAATTTTAAGATGTAAGCGAATAGCTCAAACCAGTAGTTCAATTCAAGAGTTTAGACACGAGTAGAAACCCGAAAGAATCTCGCAGAGAAATAAATAGTCTTATAACTCCTTCAATAATAAAGCTTCTATATTGTCCGCTTCTCAATCGGTGTTTTTTTGCAGCTTGATAGAGAGGACTTTCATACCAAGCTTTTGCTTCTTCATAGGAGGGGAATTCAAGAATGGCGATCCCTTCGGGTTTCTCTTCACCCTCAATCAATTCGTTATTCCCATACAGAGCTTTAATTGAAATTGGGAATCCCCTTAAGCTGTCGGGGGCCATTTGAGAATATGTATCTAATTCTTCCGGATTGATTGTTCTTTCTTTGATAAATACAATGTAGGCAGCCATAGATCGATCTTAGAGTAATGTGATTTTTAATGTGCTGATTAGATCTTTCTCTATTTCAAAATGGTAATCAAGCAATATCGGACTACCATCGAACGTGCCGGATACATTAACAGTTAGTATCTCCTTGGGATAATCAGGTCGGAATTCGATTGGCTCGAGCTGAGTGTGGTACTCATCGTTCGTAGATTCGTTCCATTGTTTTATCGCTTCTTTTCCAATGTGCGATTTTTCCTCATCAAATACAATTGCTGTCTCCGTAAAACAATTGGCGTACGCAATGCTGTCATACTTCGCTTGTGCGTGAAGTAGTCTTTTTACAATTTCTGGTAAATTCATATTTCTAGTTTTTTAGTAGTTAAACAGTCGGAATGGTTCCTCCATCAATAATATACTCGGTTCCGGTTAGGTAGCCCGCTCTTGGTGAAACAAGAAATCCTACCAATTCGGCTACTTCTTCGGGTTTAGCTGCTCGGCCAAAAGGGATGCCTCCTAAAGCGTCCATCACATTCTTTGTGGCTTCCTCTACAGTTATTTGAGAACTTAGGGCTATACGATCCATCATTCTGAAGGCTGCCTCTGTCAATATCCATCCTGGGGATACTGTTAATACCCGAATACCTTTTGGAGATACTTCGTTTGAAAGGCTCTTACTGTAATTGATCAATCCCGCTTTAGCAGCAGCATAGGGTAACGTTGAGTCGTACAACGGAAGTCGTCCTTGAATGGAGGCTATATGGATAATTACACCGGATTTTTTCCTTAGCATACCGGGAAGAAATCCTCGATCCAAACGGACGGGAGCGAATAGGTTTGTTTGGAAGGTGCTTTCCCAATCCTTGTCGGTTAGAACAGAAAAACCACCTCCGGGAGTTTCCGAACCTCCTAAGCTATTTACTAAAATGTCGAGTTCCCCAAACCTTTCGGTAACTTCTCTGACTACAGAGTCAGTTCCTTCTGAATGACTAAGATCAGCTTTTATAAAGTGAAAATTGGGTTCGTTTATTGGTTCGTTTCGAGCAGTAATGATAACTGTAGCTCCGGCGTTACTCAATCGTTCGGCAATCGCTTTTCCGGCTCCCTTAGTTCCTCCTGTAACTAATGCCGTTTTTCCATCAAGTTCGTTGTTGTAGTTAAAGTGCGGTTTCATTCTCTTTTTTCTGCAAAGTAAGCGCTATCTCAACATTCCTACAAGTACGGAAAATCGAATTGCATAGTGATAAATTATTCACCTATTGTGCTTTCCGTATATTGAAACTACATTTGTGCTATGTATGAAAGAAAAATACCGTTGACTCTTAACTGTGGCCTCGATCTGATTGGAGAGGTGTTGTATGGTAAGTGGAAGATTCGCTTACTTTGGTTTATTAATGAAGGCTTTTTCCGACCAAGCGAGTTACAGAGAAAAATTCCTGATGCTTCGCGCAGGGTCCTTCATATACAGTTGAATGAGCTGGAAAAACATGAGCTCATTGAAAAAACTATTTATCCTGTTGTTCCGCCAAAGGAGGAATATCGTTTGACTGATTTCGGGAAAACGCTGATTCCCATTCTTGCAATGTTAGGAGAATGGGGTGATAAAAATACGGATCGACTCCGAGAAGTGATTTTGAAAAAATAGGCCGCCTCGGGTTGTTTGTTACGAACCTTCGCTTTGTATATTTGAAAGGAGGGGGAGTCTTTGAAATTACCATCTCATTTCATTTAAATCGCAACACGAGTTTTCTATATTAGAATTAGCAAATAGACTGACATAAAACAAAAAAGCCCGAGGGAACTCGGGCTTTTTTTGGTATATATGCCAAAAATGGTTGGTGAAATGTAGCTGAAACACCCGTACATACTTGATTTCAGAGAAGTTTATTGAAATTCGTTTCAATAAACTTTTTTGTTATGGGAAAAA
>JBKEBB010000042.1:0-3340 GCA_047972845.1 Bacteroidales bacterium | reverse complement strand
AACAAATGACTCAAACTTCATTCCATTCGTATGAAAAGGAAGAACAATCTTTGGCTCCCATATAATAGTAACCTCACCTCGAGGTGAAAGGGTGTCATTGATTACTTTATCCGTAAAGTGACCTTTCCCTGTAGCAGCAAGGCTTCCGTACAAGGTTACTCTAAAGGAATCGGCATCTGGATTTTTTTGAAGAAACTGTGTGGCGGCACGTTTAGGTCCGATTGTATGACTGGACGACGGGCCATTGCCTATGCGATAAATGTTTTTTATTGATTCCATATATTATGTAAACAGCTCGTATTTGAAGCCTAATTGTTTCTAATAATTTAATTTTTCAAACCTAATACGTCAAACATACTTTCTCATATTGATTCATAGAAGAAGAAAATCCCTCCCCTCCTATTTCTATACAAAAATGGTATTTAAAAACGGGAAATAAAAATAATAGAGACTGTTTTTCACAGCAATGTAATGAGCACAACAATCCAACCAACTATTCTATTCAAATTCAACGATTGTAATGCCCGTACCGCCAAACTGAACATGTTCATCTCGATACGACCGAACACCTCTTACTTGTCCCAAATAGTTTCGAGTAAGCTCCCGCAATACGCCGGTACCTGTCCCATGAAGAATCCTCACTTGCTCTATTCCCACCTGAATGGCATCATCGATGAAGTAGGTTATTGCTTGAAGAGCCTCATCCGCTCTCATTCCGCGAATATCAATATCCTGTCTGAAGTTTAGTTTCTTTTCATACATCAAGTCCGCGGTTTGTTCACTCACAAACGTTGTCTTGGCTTCTTTCTTGGGCTGATGATTATGAACATGCTCCAAACGATCCGATTTGACGGTTGATTTCAATTGACCAAATGCTACGTCGGCATTATCTCCGTTCAAGTCTAAAATCTTTCCTACGGTTGTTTGTCCGGAAAGGCGTACATACTGACCTACTTCAAACGGTTTGACTACTTGAATTGGTTCTATCGTATTTGTAGGTTTCTTCTGACGACTCTTCTTCGACTGAAGTTTCTCTATTTTTCGATTGATACGAATCTCCTCTTCGTGTGGTTCATTGGTTAATTGTTGCTTAAATTGCACCAATTCTTGGCGTAACAATCGGGTGGACTCTTTCTCGGCCTGCTTCTCTTTAATCTGACGAATCGTATTTTCAATCTTAGCATTCGCTTCATTCAATAGGCGTAATGCATCGGATTTGGCATCCTTGTTGAGTTGCTTCCTTTCTTTGGACAACTCAGCCAATGCGGTCTTGTATTCACTCTCAAGTTCCGATACTCGCTTCTCCTGTTTTCTGATGTTGTCACGTTTCGACTCCCAATAGCGCTTGTCTCTGACAATATCTTGAAGATACTTGTCCATGTTCACATAATCTTGACCCACTATTTCCGAAGCATTATTAATTACTTCTTCGGGAAGACCTATTTTGCGCGCAATCTCGATAGCGAATGAACTTCCCGGGTTTCCTATTGAAAGTTTAAACAACGGTTGCATGTTGTGTCTGTCATATAGCATCGCACCATTTACCACTCCCTCCGTCTCCTCCGCAAAGTGCTTCAAGTTCTGATAGTGAGTAGTGATCACACCATAACTCTTTTTCTTATTGAAGCTATTCAGTAGCGATTCGGCAATGGCGCCTCCTATTTGAGGTTCGGTTCCCGTACCAAATTCATCGATCAAAAGCAGCGTAGAGTGGTTGCAGTTTTTATCGAAATACTTCATATTAGTAAGATGCGAACTATAGGTACTCAAATCGTCTTCAAGCGATTGTTCATCTCCAATATCAATGAATATACGGGCAAACAGTCCCATCTTGGAGCTCTCATGCATCGGAACAGGCATTCCGTGCTGGAGCATCATTTGAAGCAAACCGACCGTTTTCAAGCAAACCGATTTACCTCCGGCATTGGGTCCTGAGATAACCAATATCCTGTTCTTCTCACTCAATTCGATAGTCAGCGGTTCTACTTTCTTATTTTGTTTTCGAAGCGACAACATGAGGAGTGGATGAATCGCATTGGCCCAATCGATTGTCGGACTATCAACCACATGAGGTATGGTGGCATCAATATCAATGGAAAAAACCGCTTTGGCACGGATGAAATCAATCCTTCCAAGATATCGAAGGGCATAATGGAGCTCATCAATATGCGACCGTATCTCGGACGTTACAGCGGTAAGAATCTTAATAATCTCCTTTCTCTCTTCGCTCTCCAGTTCGCGTATTCGGTTGTTTGCTTCAACCACTTCAGCCGGTTCAATATAGATTGTCTTACCCGTAGCTGACTCATCGTGTACGATTCCTCTTATTTTTCGTTTATGAGCCGGAGCAATGGGGATAACCAATCGTCCGTCACGCAATGCAGGGGTAGCATCTTTATCCACCAATCCCTCCATCTGAGCCGAACGAAGAATTCCGTTCAATGTTTTCGAGATTGATCCGTTTACTTTGGCCAATTCTCTACGTATTGAAGCTAATTCAGGAGACGCATTATCCTTGACTTTTCCATTCCTATCAATAATGGCATCAATACGTTGAATCAGTTTCGCATGTACAACCACCTCTTTACCATGCTGTATCAATCCTTCATACGGGCTATTTTCTCTTTCCAGAAACCGTTTGATATCACGCACGGCCTCCATCATTTTCTTCAATTCGATCAATTCATCCACATCCAAGAATGTCCGATCAATTCTTATTCGATTCAAGGATTGTCTTAAATCAGCGAAATGTGTTCCGGGAAAGGAGTCTTCTTCTCTAATTATGCGCATAAACTCATGCGTGAGTTGAAGCTCTCTACGAATATCCTCAATAGAAACAGTGAATTCGGTTTGGAAACAATTTTCTTTTCCCATAACCGAAACACACCGTGATGAGACTAACTTACGGATCTGACTGAAGCCTAACTTATCTTCAATATTGGATGGATATAACACTGATTATTTCTTTAAATGATTCCGGTTGTAATTCATATTACAAGCTGCAAAGGTAGTGATTGAACGTTATATAATAAAAAAGGGAACCCGATAAGTTCCCTTCATTAATTATATGTTTGCAATTACTATGCATCAAGTGTTTCGTCAATGATATTGATCTTCTGTGCCAGAAGTTCCATTTCATCTTTCAGTTTCTGAATCTTTTTTTCCATTTCATTCTGAAGCTTGCTTGCTCCCTTTGATGAGAATGAAAGGAATCCCATGTTGTTTTCATAGGTCTGGAGATCCTGTTTAAGTGTTTCATACTGCTTCATCAACGCGCGACGTTCTCTCAAAATAGCTGATTCCGAACGATCACCCTGTGCCATTCTCGACACATTATTCT
>JBKEBB010000284.1:0-5044 GCA_047972845.1 Bacteroidales bacterium | reverse complement strand
GATCGATCCGCTTTCCAATTCCTTGACCACCGCCAGTTTTAAACTTAATGGATAATCCCTCTGACTGCGCCTGATATACAGACTCTTACAATTTACTTCCATAACTTACCTTCTTTTGTGTTACGCTATTTCAGGACGGGACAATAAGGACTCATAAAAAGAAGCAAACCTTTTTCCTAAAAGGAATAAACGTTTAAAGCAAAAGGTATATACGTTTCATACAAAAGGAGCCGTCCTTTTTCAAAGTCCTTCGTCGCTTTGTCTTTCCTTGCTTTATACCTCCCCCAAAAAGACAATTATCAAAAGAGAAACAGAGATAATTATGAAGAAACGGGAGAGTTCAATTGTTGAAAAATGAAAATACCGCGCGGAGATCTTCCAAAAGTGAAGTACATTTGCATACTACGCTGCAAAACAAATCATATTTCCATCACATATAAAAACTATGACCAAAAAAACGAAGCTACTAGGAGCATTTCTGCTCATGAATCTATTTACCGTATCCGCGCAAAAGCTCCCCGTTGATTACGTCAACCCATTTGTCGGAACCACCAACTATGGCACTACCAACCCAGGAGCAATCTGTCCGCAGGGAATGATGTCTGTCACCCCATTCAACGTGATGGGCTCCACAGAAAACCCCATCGACAAAGATAAACGGTGGTGGTCAACACCCTACGAATACAACAATAAATACCTCACCGGCTTCGCGCACGTTAATCTGAGCGGTGTGGGATGCCCCGAACTGGGTTCGCTCCTGCTCATGCCAACAACAGGGAAATTGGAGGTGGACTACCATAACTACGGCAGCCTCTACTCCCACGAAGAAGCAACTCCTGGATACTATTCAACTCTATTGAGCAGATACAACATTCGCTGCGAATTGACAGCCACCCCGAGAACCAGCATCACCCGGTTCACCTTTCCCGCGGGAGAGAACAACATTCTACTCAACTTGGGAGAAGGATTGACCAACGAAACCGGAGCGAGTATCCGCTTCGTAAACGATCGGGAGATTGAAGGCACCAAACTGATGGGCACATTCTGCTACAATCCGCAGGCCGTTTTTCCTATCTACTTTGTAATGCGGATCAACAAACTGCCCGCTCGGAAAGGGTACTGGAAAAAGATGCGTCCCATGGATGCAGAGGCTCAATGGGACAACACCGCGGGACAATACAAACTCTATACCTCCTACACAAAAGAGATCAGTGGAGACGATGTGGGTGCATGGCTTACATTCGGATCGGCCGAAGGTCAGACCATCGAAGTAAGTATGGGAGTATCGTTTGTAAGCATTGAAAATGCCCGTTTGAACCTCGAAAAAGAGCAACCCGAAGGAACTACCTTTGAGTCAGTAAAAGCGCAGGCAAGACAGAAGTGGAACGACGATCTGTCGCGCGTTCGTGTGGAAGGAGGTAGCGAAGAGCAAAAAGGGGTGTTCTACACCGCTATGTATCACACCCTAATCCATCCGAATATTCTGCAGGATGTGAACGGACAATACCCCGAGATGGAGGGAGATCGGATATTGACCACAGAGGGAAACAGATACACTGTCTTCTCTCTTTGGGACACCTACAGAAACGTGCATCAATGGATGACACTGGTATATCCGGAGCGTCAGATGGATATGATCCATACCATGATGGGGATGTATAAAGAGCATGGATGGTTTCCGAAATGGGAACTGTTCGGACGCGAAACCCTCACAATGGAAGGAGATCCTGCCCTTCCGGTGATTGTTGATTCGTGGATGAAGGGATTGAGAGATTTCGACATTAATCTTGCCTATGAAGGGATGTATAAATCGGCCACCACTCCCGGAGAAGAAAACCTGATGCGCCCAGATAATGACGATTATATGGCCAAAGGATACGTTCCGATGGAGAGCCAGTATGACAACTCCGTTTCGCACGCACTGGAGTATTATGTGGCAGACTATGCCCTCTCGACCCTTGCGTTGGCATTAGGCAAGAACGAAGAGGGTGAAATGTTTCGCAAACGGGCGATGGGTTATAAAAACTACTATTGCAAAGAGTTTGGAACCCTTCGACCCATACAAAAAGATGGAACCTTCTACTCTCCATTCGATCCTAAAGAGGGTGCCGATTTTGCTCCAAGTCCCGGTTTCCATGAAGGAAACGCATGGAACTACACCTTCTTCGTGCCTCACGACATCAAGGGTCTCTCCAAATTGATGGGTGGCGACAAGAAGTTTGTGGATAAACTGCAACGTGTTTTTGACGAAGGAAATTACGACCCCACCAACGAGCCCGATATTGCTTACCCCTATCTCTTCAGCCAATTTAAAGGAGAAGCTTGGCGTACACAGAAACTGGTGAAAGAGTTGTTAGAGAAACATTTCTCCACCAAACCCAACGGAATTCCCGGAAACGACGACACAGGGACAATGTCGGCATGGGCTATCTTCAGCATGATGGGATTCTATCCCGATTGCCCCGGAGTACCGGGATATACGTTTACTACACCCACCTTCAGCAAGATCACAATCCAACTCGACCCAACCTATTTTGGGAAGAAGGAATTGGTGATTAGAACCGAAGGAAAAGGAGATTACATACGAGAAATAGTGGTTGGAAACAAGAAAAGAAACAACTTTATCATCTCACACCAAGATCTGGTAAACGCCGGAGAGATCATATTCCGACTCGATAGTAAAAAGCATTAAATAGTGCCTCCGTAATACAACGAGTCCCCCTTCTTTTGAGGAAGAAAGGGGACTCGACATATATAATACGAAGGTATTACTTGAATCACAGAATAAATTCAACCTCTTTAAAGGCATAGAGCCTCAACTCATTGGTTTGAGTCTGTATCTGAAGATGACCCGACGGGAGAACCCCGATGATTGTTCCTTCAAAAAGACCGGTCTCATCGCGGTAGATAGCCTTTTTATTGACACGGAATAAAGACTGATAATAGTCGGCACGCAATATATCGATACCATTGTCGAAGGTAGAATCATATCGGTTGAGAAGGGCATCGATAAACTGTTCAATGAGGCTCTCCAGATCATACTCCTTTCCCGTGATTTGTGATAAGGAGATCGGATTAGGAGCATCACTCCTAAACTGATGCTGATTGACATTAACCCCAATGCCGACAACCGATTGATCGATCACATTGCCATGAAGATCATTCTCAATCAATATTCCGGCAATCTTTTTATCGTTCCAATAGATATCATTCGGCCATTTTATAGAAAAGCCATTCGCTTCCTTGCTCAACACATCAAACAGAGCCAATGACACCGCCTGCGACAGGACAAACTGTTCGGATGGACGAATATGATGAGGCCGGAAAAGAATACTAAAGGTAAGATTCTTTCCAGGCTCAGCCTCCCATGAATTATTCAACTGTCCCCTACCATTGCTTTGGGTATGGGTAACCAATACGGTGCCCTCTTCAAGAGGACTCTTTGCATGCAGTGTTCGAATCAGATCGTTGGTTGACTCGGTTTGCTGAACATGTAATATCTCCATTCGATACAATATGATTAGTGATGATATAAAAAAAGCTGAATGATGACCGGGAAAAAGAGGTGGTTCATCATTCAGCTATTCATACGTTCGTTCTTACTGTTTAAGAGGGATTACAACCCACTGAAATCAACACTGCCGAACAAAATGGTAGGAGACTGCATGGAAGATCGCAGATAGGGATCATTGCCCACCTCAGTAATATCAGTGAAAAGCTGAATAAGGTTACCCGTAATGTTCATCTCGCTGATAGGCTTCGTCAACTCACCATTCTCAACCCAAAATCCTTCGATACCGAAAGAATAGTCACCCGAAGTAGGGTTGCTGTTTCCTCCGTTGAATCCGGTCACATATACGCCTCGCTTCATTCCCGCCAACAATTCGTCGAAGTTCTTTGTTCCGGGAGCAAAGGTCAATGTAGAAGGTCCGCTAATCGTTTGAGGAACGTTCATTTTTTTGGAGTTATACGTGTCGATGAAATAGGTTTTCAATACTCCGGCCTCTATAACAGAACGCTTCTGAGTTGAAACTCCTTCACCGTCGAACCAGCGCGCACCAAAGGCTCCGGGAATATGAGGATCATCAACAACTGTCAATTTATCAGAAAAGAGTTTCTGATCGAGCTTGTCGATTAAGAAGGAGTTTCTCTGTTGCAGAGAAGATCCGTTCAACGCTTGCAAAATGGGCGAGAACAAACGACCCAACATACGACCTTCTATCAGCATCGGATAGTTGCCCGACTTGATCTTCTGTTGTCCGAGTTTACGCAAACAGCGACGCAGGGCCTCTTTTCCTATTCCGGCCTTTTGAAGGCCGTCCCATCCGATGGATGAGTCAAACCAATAATCCTCAGGACGAGCATCTCCTTCACCTTTGAGGGATACTTGTACGCTCACCCCGTATGAAGTGCTCGACTCCTCGCCTTCGAATCCATTGCTGGTAATCATATACGCATCTTCGAATCCGTCGCCATATCCCCCACTGACAGAGATAATACGCTCATCTGTCTTGTAAATCTCCTCAACTGCTGCTTTGGCAAGCGCGATTTTCTCTTCGGGTTGAAGCATTTCGTATTTCGAATCGTATTGCTTCAGATCGGCGCCCTCTCCCTTAAATAAGATAGAAGGATCAGGAAGCACACGACAAGGATCTTCGGCCAAATAGCGAACTGATTCGATACCATTTTTAATAAACGACTCCAATTCGGCCTTGTTGATTCTGTTGGTTGAAATAGATCCGAAACGTCCGTCCACATAGAGGTTAATTACCATCTTGTTTTCAGATGCTTGTTGAAGTTTATCGAGCTTCTCATTCAGGATTTCAAAGGAACTGCTGGCTCCACTGTAGATAGAGACCTTGCAGGTTTGCGCTCCGTTCTTTTGAGCAAATTCCATTGCCCAACGAGCTATATCTTTATGTTCTTTCGCGATCATTGTAAATGTATTGCTTTAATGTTTAACCGTAAATTAAAAGAGTGTCTAAAGGTACCTCCCGACTAAGTGGTACCTCCAACTGTAAGTTTGCTTACAAGAACCGATGGT
>JBKEBB010000243.1:0-9549 GCA_047972845.1 Bacteroidales bacterium | reverse complement strand
ACATCGAAGCGGCACCGGGTAAGTTTGGTGAAATGAGCGAAACCGCGGCGTTTGAATATACCATCAAATACAAAGGAAAGTTTGTCGAGCCCAAAGAGTACGAAGAGATTGTGGTGAAAGCCTTTCCCGACGGTCGGATTCTTAAGTTGAAAGATTTGGCGCGTATCGAACTGGGATCGTTCAACTACGCAATTGACAGTAAGGCGATGGGAAAGCCCGGTATCGCGTTCGCCGTATATCAGATGGCAGGATCCAATGCAAAGGAGGTTGTGTCGCAGGTTACTGAGAAAATGGTGGAGATGGAATCCAAATTCCCAAAAGGAATAAAATGGGTGGCTCCATACAATACCAATAAATTCCTCGACGCCTCTATCCACAAAGTAATCAAAACGCTCTACGAGGCATTTATCCTTGTATTCATTGTGGTTTTCGTCTTCCTCCAAAACTTCAAATCAACGCTCATTCCGGCAGTTTCAGCGGTTGTCGCGTTGGTAGGTACGCTGTTCTTCCTCCTCTTGTTTGGGTTTACCATCAACCTACTGACCCTTTTCGCGCTGGTATTGGCCATTGGAATTGTGGTGGACGATGCCATTGTCGTCGTCGAGGCGGTCCATGCCAAGTTGGAAGAGGGATGTACCAAAACCCGGGAAGCAACGGCCTCCGCCATGAGTGAGATATCCGGTGCGATCATCTCCATCTCGTTGGTTATGTCGGCCGTATTCATCCCCGTCAGCTTTATGACCGGACCCGCGGGTGCATTCTACCGCCAGTTCGCGTTGACTTTAGCCGTCGCTGTGATCCTTTCGGCTATCAACGCGCTAACATTGAGTCCGGTGCTCTGTATCATGCTGATTCGACATAAAAATGAAGAGGACGAAAAGCTGTCGTTCATACAACGATTCCATAAGGCGTTCAACACCGCTTTTGATCGCTTGATCGAGAAGTACGGCAAGATTCTACATCTCGTCGGTAAGAAACTTTACATCCCCACCCTTATACTGATCGCATTCGGCCTTGGAGCATTCTATCTGATGAAAACCACCCCAACGGCCTTTATTCCGATGGAAGACCAAGGCATTGTTTTGTGCGACATCACGATGCCTCCGGGCACCTCACTGGAGAGAACCACAAAGGTGTGCGATGAGGTTGATAAAATAATGGCTTCGATTCCGGAGATCTCAGAGCGACTAATGATCGCGGGTACCAGTCTTCTTAACAACGCCAACGGCGGAGCTTACGGAGTAGGGTTCGCTGCTCTCGTCGATTGGGAGAAGCGCGAAGAACGACCACTTAAAGATATTCTCGGCGAACTGTATAGTCGAACGCAAAATATCAAAGACGCCAGAATCCTATTCTTTCTCATGCCTCCGGTTCCGGGATTCGGTATCTCTTCGGGACTCGAATTGCAGTTGCAGGATAAGACAGGAGGCAGTTTGGAGAAGTTCTACGAAGTGCAGCAGAATTTCATCCAGACCTTACTCAAACAACCACAGATCGGACAAGCCACAACGGGCTTCGACATCAACTTCCCACAATATGAGTTTGATGTCAACGTAGATAAATGTAAGTTGGCAGGGGTTAGTGTGGATGAGGTATTCGCTACCCTTCAGATCTACATCGGAGGGGCTATTGCTTCGGACTTCAACCGCTTCACCAAATACTACCGAGTGATGGTTCAAGGAGAACCCTACGCACGTCAGTCTGTGGAGAATCTCAACCGAATCTCTGTTCGTAACGCCGAAGGCAACATGGTGCCCATAACTACATTGGTCAACTTCAAACGAGTTTTCGGTCCGGAAACGGTTAAGCGTTACAACATGTTTACCGCCTCCACCATCAACAGCGCGCCTGCTACCGGATACAGTTCGGGAGAAGCGATCGAAGCGGTACGAAAGGCGGCTCAATCGCTCCCTAACGGCTACGACTTCGCCTTCTCGGGAATGACTCGAGAAGAGATCGCTTCAGGCGGACAGGCCGTATTCATCTTCCTCCTCTGCTTCATCTTTGTCTATCTGATTCTGGCAGCACAATACGAAAGCTATATACTCCCATTGTCGGTGATGCTCTCCCTCGTGGTGGGAATATTCGGAGTGTTCTTCTTTGTCAGCCTCATTGGACTACAAAACAACATCTACGTACAGGTTTCACTGATTATGCTAATCGGTCTGCTGGCTAAAAATGGTATTCTGATTGTCGAATTTGCCCGACAACGACGGGAGCACGGATTGTCTATTTTCGATGCCGCGATTGAGGGAGCCAAAGCCCGCTTACGTCCGATCCTAATGACTTCCTTCGCCTTCATATTCGGTATGCTTCCGCTGATTTTCGAGAAAGGAGCGGGAGAAGCAGGAAACATATCCATCGGAGTGGCGGCAGCAGGAGGAATGTTGGTGGGTACTCTCTTCGGTGTACTTATTATTCCCGGAATGTATATGATCTTTCAAAGCCTATCAGAACGATTCTCCGTAACGGAGGAGTAATCCGAACGAATATGAACAGACAAACGAACGATTCACTCTATCGCCCCATGAATATTTCTATTATAAAATGCTCCTCCATCGGCATACTACTCTTCATTGTTGTGCTGACATCGTGCTCGGTGAAGCGATACGAAAAGCCGACAGTGGCCGATGCCGATCAATTGATTCGCAATTCCGCGCAACACGACTCGACCTACGATGTGGCCGCCATATCGTGGCGGGAGTTTTACAAAGATCCGCAATTGGTGCAACTTATCGAAGCGGGACTTGAAAACAATATCAATCTGCAGATAGCCATGAGGCGTATCGAGCAGGCAGAAGCCTACGTGACTCAAAGCAAAGCAGCCTTCTTCCCTACTCTTAACGCTTATGCGCAAGGTGGGGCTAACAACGGACTGATAGGTGGTACGTGGGATGGAAAGGGTGTGTTGAATTTCGGGCTCTCCTCCTCGTGGGAGTTAGACGTATGGGGAAAGCTACGCAGTGCTAAACGGGCGCAAGTTACCGCCCTATTGGCGCAGGCAAACAATCGAACAGCCATACAGACGACTCTGATAGCTAATTTGGCAACGGCCTATTACTCCTTGATCTCTCTCGACGTACAACGACAAGTGATTATCGACCAAATCTCGGCACGCGAAGACTATCTGAATACGGTTCGTGCACTCAAAGAGTCGGCGAAGGTGAATGAAGTGGCTGTGTTGCAAGCGGAGGCTCAATTGCAAGTGGCCAAAGCCTACCTGCCTGAGATTGCAATGGGAATACAAATGACCGAGAACTCAATCTGTCTATTACTTGGCGAACCCTCACGGGCAATCGACCGATCACCTCACAAAACCTTGAGTGAGCTGCAATTCCCCGAAGAGAATACCGGATTGTCGGCACTCCTGTTGAAAAATCGCCCCGATGTTCGGGCAGCCGAGTTGGGGGTAGAAAGTCACTTTCAACAAGTCAACGTAGCCCGAGCGGCTATGTATCCGGCATTGACAATCACCGGCAATATATCGACCGATGCCTCTACATTCAACAATTGGTTCAGAATGCCCGAAAGCATTGTTTGGAGTGCCATAGGCGGATTGACCCAACCCATCTTCAACGGGTTAAAACTCCGTACCCAAAAGAAGGTGGCGCAAAAAGAGTTCGAAATAGCCGTACTCGACTATCGAAACACCATTCTGAATGCCGGAATGGAGGTGTCCAACGCCTTGCTTAAAGCCCGTATGACCAAAGAAAAGGCAACTTACCAGATGGTTCAGCTTCGCGCGTTGGAGAAGGCGTACGACTTCTCACTCGATCTTCTCAAAAGTGCCTACGGAACTTATCTTGATGTACTCAATGCGCAACAAGGCGTGCTCAACGCCCAATTATCTCTCATTGAGTGCTACAAAGACAACATCAATGCCCGTGTTGAACTGTTTCGCGCACTTGGCGGAGGAGGCTTCTAATACCACCTCCTAAGATCTCTATAAATACGACTGCTCCTTTTACTCAATAGGTCTGCTCCTATTGAGTAAAAGGAGCAGTCGTTTGTATCAAAAGGTATATTCCTTTTTTCACCATCTTCCACACGCCTTCCAACATCCGAATTTTACGGATAAAGAATCGAGCCAAAATCCTAAAAAAATCTATCGGAAACTATTCTACCTGTCGTTTATGTTAAAGAATGAGTGATTCATTTATTAAAGAAACCTACAAGAGGTGGTTTTGCCTCAAAATTGAGGATTTAAGATGGTCAAATATCGGAAAAAGAGTATATTTGCTCTCAGAAACACATCTTATCCTGATCTAACCATGAATCGATCCATATTCCCCTATATGCTACTCGGCATAGCCCTCTCTTTGCTTTGGATGGGGGTTGCTCTTCAAAGCGGAACCCAACGGGAAAAGACCCCTCTGCTCATAACCGATATCAAAGTGCTTCCGGATGGACGTTTTCTGGTAACGGAAAAAGGAACCAAACAACTCTCTCTTTACAATTCGAGTTTCGCCAACGTCGAATCTTCATGGAACTTCGATCAAACTCCTACCGGAGTTGCCTTCACCACGGACTATCTCTTCGTCACCACCTTCGATCAACAAGGGGAACTACATGTTATCAACCGCTCATCGGGGAAGGAAGAGAAGATGCTGCGTATGCAAAGCGGAGCCCGTGCCCCTATTGTCAATCTATCCGCCGGAGAACTATATGTCTTGAATCAGTTTTCGAACAGTGTAACGGCAATTGACCTTGCGTCGATGACAATTAAGAAACAGACCCACGTGATTCGCGAACCACGTGGCGCGGTAATGGACAAAGCCGGGAAGTATCTTTTTGTTACCAATTTCCTACCGCAGCAAAGGGCCGACGTTGACACGGTAACCGCCTGTGTGTCGGTAATTGATCTTGCCACATTCACAAAAAAAACAGATATTCCACTCTACAACGGCAGCAATGCGCTACGCGACATCGCCCTGACCGAAGATGGGAAATATGTACTGGTCACACACAACCTGGGACGTTTTCAAGTGCCCACCAATCAATTGCAACAGGGCTGGATGAATACCAGTGGAGTTAGCCTTATCAGCACCGAGAGCCTTACTCACGAAGGCACCGTGTTGCTAGACGATCCCGATCGAGGAGCCGCCGGAATTTGGGGAGTGGTGTGTGTGAATGACAGATTGATTATTTCGCACTCGGGCACACACGAGATCAGTGTGATTGACTACCCTCAATTCATTGAACGATTTGAAGCCTATCCACAAAAAGAGGCGTTGGCGTATGATCTCCGTTTTCTGTATGGAATGCGTGAACGGATCGAACTGCATGGAAACGGACCTCGCTCGTTTGTAGTGAGTGGATCTTCGCTCTACATTCCCACCTATTTTACCGATATAGTGAACGTCGTTTCATTGTCTGATCTTGAAGTGAAGGCGATCCCGTTGGTATCCAATAGAGAACCGAAAGGGGTTCTGCTGGGAGAAATGTATTTCAATGATGCGGCCTATTGCTTTCAAAACTGGCAATCGTGCAACGGATGCCACCCGGGCGACGGCAGAACAGATGGAATGAACTGGGACCTGATGAACGATGGCATAGGCAATTCAAAAAACTGCAAAAGCATGCTCTATTCCCACGTCACTCCTCCAAGTATGATATCGGGAATCCGTGCCATGGCTGAAATCGCTGTGCGAAGAGGATTCAACTTGATTCAGTTTTATGATATCCCGGAAGAGAACGCCCTATTGGTAGATGAGTATCTCAAAGCGCTGCGCCCTGTTCCGAGTCCCTACTTAGTTGATGGAAACCTATCGGAAAAGGCGATTGCCGGTCGGAAAGTATTCGAGAAATTGGAATGCAACAACTGCCATTCGGGGCCCTACTATACTGACATGAAAATGCACCGAATCGGCGAAGATATAGAATTTGAAAACGGATGGGATACTCCTACTCTGATTGAGGTATGGAGAACAGCCCCCTATCTGTTTGACGGACGCGCCGCCACCATGATGGATGTGTTTGAAACCCATAAACACGGCATCAATAAAAAGGTGACAAAAAAGGAACTGGAAGAGTTAGTCGAGTACGTAAACTCGCTTTAATATACTGATCTGAACTACTATTCATGCAACCATACTACTGTAAAAACTATTTCGCCCAACATACCGATTTTGAAGAAGGAGTAAAAACAATACTCAACCAAATAGAGAACAAAGATTGCGTTGTCAGACTCGTATTCTTCGGACTCTCATCAAGCAACGAGAACTACCTGGATGAGCTGAAGATAGTAAAAGACCGGGTTAAGGAGAAGTATCAATCGCACCCTCCGATTGTCAGTTTTGTGGTTCAACCGGTACTGGGTGAATACAACTTGGCTGCAGAAGTTCATTTCATGCGCAAAGAGCGTGTGACTCGAATAGTAAACAAAGAATACGCGAACAACGACTACCTGATTGTGGAGACGGAGGAGCTTCGCCTCTTGATGCTTGGAGGAGTGATGGCACATGATATCAACCTCTCGATTGGCACACAGTCGAAAATGATATTTGACACGATTGAAGCGATTCTGGATATTGAACAGATACCCATTCGTCATATTGTCAGACAGTGGAACTACATTGAGCAGATCACCCGGATGGAGGGAGATATTCAGCACTATCAGGCATTCAACGACGCGCGCTCGCTCTTCTACCGAAAAGAACAATGGGAGCAGTCGGGATATCCGGCGGCAACCGGGATTGGGACTGAGCTGGGAGGTGTGATGATAGATCTGATCGCCATGATTCCGAGCAACGACGCATCCATTCAAATCGTGGCTGTGGACAATCCATTGCAGGTGCCTGCGCACGACTATTCGCAAGAGGTGTTATTAGGAGATAATAATAAGGAGTTGGTCTGTCGTTCGACTCCAAAGTTCGAACGAGCAAAGGTGGTTGGCAATCCATTACACGATTCAATCTGTTTTGTATCGGGAACAGCCGCTATCAGAGGTGAAATGAGCGTTGCTGAAATGAATATACGCGAACAAGCGGTGATCACGATGGAAAACATCGCTCACCTGATTTCGTGCAACAACCTTAAGTTGTCAGGGTTCGACACACAGTCCTTCCACAAACCAGGAAACCTGCGTATCTACCTAAAGCATGAAACGGATTATTTTGAGGCAATGGAAACCATCATGGAATTGACCGACTGTACGGAACAAATCTACTTGATGGCCGATGTGTGTCGCGATGAACTATTGATAGAAATTGAGGGAATTACCACCACTTCGGAGCGATAAAAGGCAACGAACAGATGTGACCAGTGACCAAGCCCGACCCGTCATAAAGAAGAAAGAGAACTAAATAGGAACAACTTAATCAAGAAATCAAGATGAAAACAAAATCATTAATCATTACATTAATTGTATTTACCATGAGTACATTGTCGAGCTGTTGCGGCAGCGAGGAGAGCAAAGAGGCTTGCTGCGGAGAAGCAACAAGCGAATGCGCGAAGAAGGCGCCTTACCAAAAGAAGTACACCAATGCTGATTTCTACAAAGATGGAAAGTTTCAGGGACAAGTAGCTTTAGCGGCATACTTGGACATGTTGGACTACTACGGAGTGACTTACACGGAGAAGATGAAAAATGAGCTTTGGATTACCGACTTCAACCAAGGTGATTTTGAAAACGTAGGAATGGCCGGAATCTTCTGGGTAAACGATTCGGTTCACAACTACTTCGCTCACGAAATATACCTGCTTCCAGGACAGATGATCGTAGAGCATCGCCACGTGGCAACTAAGTTTCCTGCTAAATTTGAATCATGGATGGTACAAAAAGGATGGTGTTACAACTTTGCCATCGGTGAAGCTACTCCAAACCCTCCCGTCCTTCCGGAGAGTCAGTTAAAATATATTACTGTAAAAAACTTTGTGAAGCAAAATTTGGGAGAGATCGTTCACCTGAAAGAGATCGAATCTCCTCACTTCCTGTTTGCCGGTCCTGAAGGTTGTATTGTGTCCGAATATGCCTCATATCATGACGGAAACGGACTACGCTTTACTAACCCGACAGTAGAATTTATCGATATCCTTTCACAAAAATAACCCTTCAATGAAAGACACGACCATGAGAACGTTAAATCACGTCGGAATTCCGACCACTATCAAGCAACCCAATGAGAACTACTCACCGGATATGAAATTGTTTCTGACTGATTTCAACAGCAGTCCGAACAAGATCGAGTTTCTCCGCTTTGAGCCAGAATCAACCATGCCGGAGATTCTAAAAACGCACGCCCACCTTGCTTATCAGGTGGACAATTTGAAAGCGGCCATGGAAGGTAAAGAGATTTTGCTCGAACCGTTTAAGGCGGGACCGGGACTCACCTGCTGCTTTATTATTGAAGAGGGAATAGCAATCGAACTGATGGAGTTTGAAGCTCCGGGAAACGTAATGTATTAATTCATAAAATCTACATACAATGATCAAACACAAATTCATCAATCAACCCGAGAATATCACTCAAGAACTGTTAGACGGCTTTACCATGGCGTATGCCGATCAAGTGAAATTGGGAGGAGAGAACATAATAGTACGTACAAATCCCAAATGCGATAGCAAAGTTGCTATTGTAACCTTGGGAGGAGCGGGACATGAACCCGCGCTAAGCGGATTCGTCGGAGAAGGAATGCTCGACTGTTCGGTGGTGGGAGATATATTCGCCGCACCGGGCGCACAACGTCTATTCCAAGCACTTCAGTTATTCAAGCGTGAAGCGGGAATTCTATTGGTTGTTCTAAATCACTCGGGTGATGTGATGAGCGCCAACATGGCATGTCAGTTGGCCGAACGCGCAGGTATCAAGGTGAAATCAATCATGACCCACGACGACATCAGTGCCGGATTGGATGCTCCGGTGGACGATTGTCGCGGATTGGCAGGATGTATTCCTCTCTACAAAATATTGGGAGCTGCCGCCGAAGAGGGCAAAACACTCGATGAGTTGATTGAGATCGGCGAACGATTCAATAACCAAGTTGCCACACTGGCCGTTGCTATGGGCAAATGTACCCATCCGCAAAACGATGCCGTAATCTCGGATCTACCAGATGGTATCATGGAGATTGGCATGGGACAGCATGGTGAAGGAGGCGGTGGACGCCAAAATCTCATCTCAGCAGACGACACCGCCGAGAAGATGATTGGCCTATTGATGAAAAAGATCAAGCCCCAAAGCGGAGACAAAGCAATGTTGATCATCAACGGAACAGGTGCTACCACCCTCATGGAGATGAGCATCATCTATCGGAAGGCGGCTCAGATTCTCGAATCAAAAGGTATCAGCGTAGTTTTCGGAAAGGTGGATGAACTCCTGACGGTTCAAGAGCAACATGGATTCCAAATGATCCTCGCGAAATTGGATCCTGACCACATCGTGTATCTGAAAGAGCGAATGGCCAATAGCCCTTACTGGTTTTGCCTCGGTAAATAAAACAACTTCGCGAAACAGCGAATAATCATTTGTCAAGCCATCGGTTCGTCTCAACAAGGAAGAACCGATGGCCATGACGGATTGACAAGTACTATACAAACAGTGCATAGAA
>JBKEBB010000241.1:0-8334 GCA_047972845.1 Bacteroidales bacterium | reverse complement strand
GTTCTGAAACCTATTGCTAATGAGTTGCTCTCCAGCAGAGCTCATCTCCTCTTTAGTTTCGCCTTGAAGTTACAAACTATTTTCAAGAACTTCACCAACCATTTTTGGCATCATTACCTTTCTCAATAGGACTTGTTTTACTAAGGACTCTCATGTGAATCTATTCGTCAAACAGCTCCCTACGGGGAAGATTGATAGATCTACATGAGAGTCTTAAGTCTTATTGATTTAGTCAAATAAGCGGACTTGATAAATATGATTAGTCAGATATTCTTTTTATGATATTGTAGGCGGATACGATTCCCATCTCACCGGCCTTGCTCAAATCCATAATTCCTTTTTGATTATCTCCAAGGAATAGATATACCAACCCTCTGTTGTAATATGCTTCAGCGAAATCAGGTTCAATTCGTATCGCTTCCGTATAATCTATTATCGCGTAGCGATAATTTTTTTCGGCACATTTAATATTTCCCCTGTTATAGATAGCATAAAAATTAGATGGCTCTATAGCAATGAGTTTATCAAGATCTTTTACTACTTGTTCATAGCTTGTGTTGCGATCTTCATTTTGATTAAGCATGGCCGAAGCAAATCCTTGGTTGGAAGAGTTTCTTCGTGATGATGGACTTAAATTCAGTGATCCGGAGGATATAAATTCATTCTCACTTTTATTGGCAGAGCGTTGGTACTCCAATTGTTTATAGCGCAACACGGCTCTGTTATACAATGCAAGAGTGAAATTAGGATCTTTTTCAAGCACTCTGTCCAACTCCTCAATCGCAGATGAATAATCTTGAACAAGCATGAAATCGATTGAACGTCCGAAGTAGTTGATAACATCGTTTTGCCTGTTGTTGCCGATTTGCTTGGAATAGGCATCAATTGATTCAAAATGACGTGCAATCTGGTCTTCTGTGAGAGGTGCGAGGTCATTTGTAACTTTGATTGTCCATTTTAAATCCCCTCTTCTGTTGAACTCCTCGATTGATTGAAGATATACGATTGCTTGGCTTATTTTATCAGTTCTTTCGTAGTAGGTCAGTAAGAACATTGGCTGAAGATCTACGTTGGTATTTCGATCTTGAACTCGACCACGGAGTTCATTTTCAAACTCTCTTTTTAACGTGGTATTCTCGTTATTTGCCATCATCAACCTGTTAAACTTGTTGATGTTTTTGTCTTCAGCTTTCCTTACTTTCTCATCGCTATCAGAATTATCATCCACAAGAGTTGAATCACTGTTTGCTAGCGAAGAATTATTCTTAAGTTTTCCCTCTCTATAATCCCGCTCGATTGTCAGCGCTGTCCAATAATCTTTCTCAGCTCCATCTCTATCTTGCAGTTTTCTTTTAGCTTCTGATCGTAGATAATAGGCAGGAACAAATTGAGGATATCTTTCAATTACCATAGTGATGTCCTCAATTGCATTTCTGAAATTCCCCACTTCGCTATTCAACAACGACCTATTGTAATAGGCGAAATAGTTGTCGGGTTCTATCATCAGCACTTTTGTGAAGTCTTCGATAGCTCTATTGTTGTCGCCTACCTGCATCCGTAGTAATCCTCTATTATAGAGTGCGATCAAGTTTGAAGGGTCGTATGTGATCACCAGATCATAATCGGCCATTGTGCCTCTCAGATCGTTCAAATGGTATCTAACAATACCTCTGTTTAATATATAGGCAATAAAGTTGGGCTCCAGTTTGATAGCTTCGTTTAGATCATCAAGAGCTCCTTGATACTCTTTCTTTTCAAAACGAAGTATTCCCCTTAGCGCATATGCTCTTGAGTTGTATTTGTCGAGTTTAAGGGCTTTTCCAATGTCGTTAACAGCATTGATTGTGTCGCCTTTTTCGAGATACATGGAACCTCTGGCCATGTATGCATTCGGCATTGAAGGATAGGTTTTGATTAACTTATCAAATGCTTTTTCTGCTTCATCATACTCTTTTTTGGTAGTGTAGCAAATAGCGATGTTGGTTAGGAAGGTTTTGTTTTCAGGCGAACGGATTAGTCCGGTTTGATAGTCGCTAATCGCTCCATCGAGATCGTTTAAGTTTTGACGGGCGATTCCCCGACACATATAGGCATCAGTGATGTATGGGTGGCGTTCGATAGCCATCGTACAATCTTCTTCAGCACCTCGAAAGTCCTCAAGGCTCAGTTTGGCAATGGCTCTATAGAAATAGGGCTCTGCCAAATGGGGTTTTGCTCTGATTACCTGATTGAAGTATTGAATGGATAATACATAATCTTCAAAATAGAGCGCATTTCTTGCGTTAGCAAGCATTTTATCAGTATTGATTTGAGCCTGTACGGAGAAATTGGTTAGTAGTGATGCGATAAATAGCAGGATTGTATATATGCGCATTGAGTATAATCTTTATTGTTTGGACAAAGATAATCAAAATAAGTTTAACCCATTACTGGGTAAAAGAGGAGAAATGTACATGAAACGATTTTTATATGAAGCATTCGTAGGTGGTGAATAGATGAAAAAAAACCTCACTTATATTTGAAGTGAGGTTTTTTTAGAAGCTATCTTATATATTGTTACATCAAGAATCCGAGTAAGACTCCTGCCGCCACAGCAGAACCGATAACACCCGCTACGTTAGGTCCCATAGCATGCATCAATAGGTAGTTTGTAGAATCGTAGTGATGTCCAACTTCTTGAGAAATCCTTGCTGAGTCAGGAACTGCAGAAACACCTGCATTACCAATCAGAGGATTAATCTTATTTCCTTTACTTAGGAACAAGTTCATGAACTTAACAAAAAGAACACCTGAACAAGTGGCAATAACAAACGAAAGGGCACCTAGAACAAAAATTAAAACAGAGTCAGTAGTTAAGAACTGAGTTGCTTGCGTTGAAGCTCCAACAGTCAGACCCAATAACATGGTTATGGTATCGATAAGTGGACCTCTAGCAGTTTCAGCCAGACGACGAGTCACTCCACTTTCTTTAAGTAGATTACCAAAGAATAACATACCTAGTAGAGGTAATCCGGAAGGAACAAGGAATGAAGTCATAAGCAGACCAACAACTGGGAAGACAATTTTTTCTGTTTGAGAAACCGCGCGGGGAGGTTTCATCTTGATCAATTTTTCTTTCTTTGTGGTCAGCATCTTCATAAATGGAGGCTGAATAACAGGGACCAAAGCCATGTATGAGTAGGCCGATATTGCAATAGCACCCATCAGATTCGGAGCCAATTTAGAAGAGAGGAAAATAGCTGTTGGGCCGTCGGCACCACCAATTATACCAATTGCTCCTGCTTGGTTAGGTTCAAACCCAATGGCCAAAGCGATACCATATGCACCGAAAATACCAAATTGTGCGGCAGCTCCAATAAGCATCAGCTTAGGATTGGAAATGAGCGCCGAAAAGTCAGTCATTGCTCCGATTCCTAAGAAAATCAATGGTGGATACCATCCTTGTTGCACCCCTTGATATAAAATGTTTAATACAGATCCTTCTTCATAAATACCTACCTGAAGGCCTACATCTTTGAATGGAATATTACCCACAAGCATACCAAAACCAATGGGAATAAGCAGCATTGGCTCCCACTCTTTAACAACTGCGAGGACAATAAATGCTAGGCCAACGCATATCATTATAAAGTGACCAGGAGTTGCATTGGCAAATCCTGTATAAGTGAGAAACTCTTGGACGTTCTCACTTAAGAATGTAATAAATTCACCCATGATAATTATCCGATTATTACGAGTTCCGCTCCTTCTAAAACTGAATCTCCTTTATTAACTTTAATTTCGGAAATAACTCCGTCATGATCTGCATTGATGTTGTTTTCCATTTTCATGGCTTCGAGGACCATCAGCTTTTGTCCTTTTTTTACTGAATCACCTTGCTTTACAACTACATCGAGAATAACTCCCGGAAGCGGTGAACGCAATGCATGTGCTCCTGCTTTAGTAACCTGACGTTCAATTACCGGAGCTCCTGTAGATGTTGTCGGAGCTGCTGCAGGACGGATGATAGGTTTGAATGTTTTCTTTGCTTTGGCTTCAACGTGTACGTTGTATTTTGTTCCATTCACCTCTACCTTAGCAATGTTATCTTCAATATCGGAAATAGCTACCTGATATTCGTTACCGTTGATAGTATATTTAAATTCTTTCATTTTATTAATGTAATTACAAATTGATTTTAGAGAGTCTTATTTACGGGGCTGTTCTCTAAGCATGTATATCTTAGAGTTCCATGGGGAGTATGTTCTTCCCACTTTGTTGATAGTTAAAACTGTGCTTTCAATATCGTGTACCTCACTGTCAAGTTCGCTGAGAGCCATGGCGATAGCTGCCAGAACCTCTCCGGAAGTTTCAACCATTTCAGTTGCTTTAGACGTATCAACTCCAGTAGCTTTCTGAACACGGAGTGTTTGAAGGTGTATTGATATTTTACCAATTGCTTTAAACACAAGATACAAAAGAATTAACGCAATAAAAACAACAGACATTGCTGTAATAGACATTCCAACTCCATCAGGGTCTTGCTCCTTGAAACGTTCGAGAACAGCATCGCTGGTAACAATTTGGTTGTTAGTACTAGGTGTGCTTTTGTCTAAATAACCCCATTTATTCTCTCCATCGAGAATTCTTCCGAAACTGACATTCTCAGCACATGGGGGAACCGTGATGCTGTCAATCAATGTTTTTCCGTTTGAATCAAATAGTGCTATGAAAGTAGGCCTATCTTGATTTAAAGAAAAATTCACATGGAATGTTCCTCTCGAAGGATTGTTATCAGCCCAAAAAATAGTATGCTGACGCGGGCGAATGCGTGTTAACACATCCCCTTTCTGAATCAAATACTTTTTTGGGTTGTTGATATCGTCAGTAAGGTAACACCCTCCGACATTTACAGTTCCATATGAGGTATTAAAGATCTCAATCCAAGCACTATGTTTCCCGTAATCATCTTGATAGTTATCAGTATTAACGGGCATTACTTCGTTTATTCTTAGTTGTGTGGCCCTTTGTGCATTGACAACCCCAACAGTTATCAAAACACAGAGGAACACAACTCCTATTTTTTTCTTCATCATAGTATATATTGATAATTACAATGGTAGATTATCGTGTTTTTTAGCCGGATTTACCAATTTCTTGGTAGCTAACTGGCGCAATGCTCTGATGATACGGAAGCGAGTGTTGCGTGGCTCGATGATATCGTCAATGTAACCATATTTTGCCGCGTTATACGGATTCGCAAACTTCTCTCTGTATTCGTCTTCTTTTTTTGCAGCGGCTTCTGCAGGATTTTCAGCTGCAGCGACCTCTTTTGAGAAGATTACCTCAACAGCTCCTGATGGTCCCATTACTGCAATCTCAGCTGTCGGCCATGCATAGTTAATATCTCCACGAAGGTGTTTTGAGCTCATCACGCAATATGCGCCACCGTAGGATTTACGAAGGGTAACTGTGATTTTAGGTACAGTTGCTTCTCCATAAGCATACAACAATTTGGCCCCATGAAGAATAACACCACCGTACTCTTGACCTGTACCTGGAAGGAATCCGGGAACGTCAACAAGTGTAACAAGAGGGATGTTGAAGGCGTCGCAGAAACGTACGAAGCGGGCTGCTTTGCGAGAAGCATTAATATCAAGTACACCAGCTAGAATTTTAGGTTGATTGGCAACAATACCTACTGAACGACCACAGAAACGGCAGAAACCAACAATTATATTTTTAGCATAGTCGGCATGCACTTCGAGGAATTGTCCATTGTCAACAATGGCACCAATTACTTCATACATGTCATATGGTTTATTGGGGCTATCGGGGATAATTTCGTTAAGCGAATCTTCCAAACGATCGATTGGGTCGTCGTTAGGAATTGTGAGAGGCTCTTCGAGGTTATTTTGTGGGATATATTGGATAAGGTCGCGAATTAACTTGATACCTTCTTCCTCAGTTTCAACAGCAAAGTGAGCTACTCCCGATTTTGTAGCATGTACGCTTGCACCACCCAATTCTTCTTGAGTAACATCTTCTCCGGTAACGGTCTTAACCACTTTTGGTCCAGTAAGGAACATGTATGACGTTCCCTTGGTCATGATATTAAAGTCAGTAAGAGCAGGTGAGTAAACTGCACCTCCGGCACACGGGCCAAAAATACCTGATATTTGAGGAACAACACCGGAAGCAAGGATATTACGCTGGAAAATCTCAGCATATCCTGCAAGTGCGTTAACCCCTTCTTGAATACGGGCACCACCCGAGTCGTTGATACCAATAACAGGAGCTCCCATTTTCATGGCTTGATCCATAACTTTGCAAATCTTCATGGCTAAAGATTCAGAAAGTGAACCTCCGAAAACAGTGAAATCTTGTGCGTACACGTAAACCAAACGGCCTTCAATTGTACCGCATCCTGTTACGATTCCATCACCAAGATAAGTTTCATTTTCGATACCAAAGTTTGTGCAACGATGTTGAACAAACATGTCGAACTCTTCGAAACTTCCATCGTCAAGGAGCATGGCGATCCTTTCACGAGCTGTGTATTTTCCTTTTTTGTGTTGAGATTCGATTCGTTTCTCTCCACCACCCATACGTGCTTTTTCACGAAGGGCAATTAACTCCTTTACTTTTTCAAGTTGAGTACTCATTATTGTATATGAATTAGATTGATAGTTTTATTAATTGTCAATCGCTTCATTGAACAGTGTCATCCATTCAATGGAGCGATTGGTTGAAGTATTATTTGACGCTCTTATTTGTTGGGATCTTCGCAGAATTCCGTCAACACGCTTGCGGTTGATTTTGGATGAAGAAACGCGATTTTCATTCCTTCTGCCCCTTTTCGAGGTGCTTTATCAATAAGTTGAACTCCTTTAGCTTCGGCATTCTCCAATGCTGCTGCTACACTGTCAACAGCGAATGCGATGTGGTGAATTCCCTCACCCTTCTTTTCGATGAACTTAGCAATCGGACTATCTTCAGATGTAGCTTCCAATAATTCGATTTTTGTTTGACCTACTAAGAAGAATGCTGTTTTTACTTTTTGATCAGCAACTTCTTCAACTGAATAACACTTTAGTCCCAATACATTTTCGTAATAGGGTAATGATGCCTCGATGCTTTTAACTGCAATTCCGAGGTGCTCAATGTGAGAAATATTCATAAAAAATGATTTGTATAATGTTAAAAGAATGTTTACAGGGAATTGTTCCGCAAAGGTAATCGTTTAATAATAAATAGAGAAACATTTATGCCTTTTTTATTCTTGTACAAACCTTTTTTGGAGTAAAGCCTAATAGGAGTTGGTGCAAATAATTTATTAATAGCAAGGCTCTCGATTTTTTTATAATTTGAATTTTCACATCAAGCAAATGATAATTGCAATTTCTGTTTCTCGATTGATTTATCTTACGTAGTCAGTAGTGAGATTCTCTAAAAGTATAGATATAAGTCTTGAATGAGGATACTCGTCAATTCTGTTTTTTGAAACACGGACAAAATGAGTTGGAGTCTGTTTTATTTTCTCAATCTTGATTTTGTATAGGGATACTATTATAGTTTGATGGCTCAGTATATGTTTTATTTGGTCAGCTATCAACGTGATTTCTATTTTTTCATCTCTAAACAATGATCTAAATAATACCGATTCACTCAATTCTTTTAATGAGTATGGAGCAGCGGTTTCTATAAGTGGGAGCTCGTATAGATTTTTCCAAATGTCGTTTGCTGTCCGTTTTTGCAAGTAGATATAATTGTTTTCTTCTTCAACATATAGATAATTGAAATAACGGAGTTTCGATTCCTTTTTCTTCTTTTTAGTAGGCAATGAAGAGATACTGTCTGTTCGATGAGCTTCGCATATTTCAGCAAACGGACATTCTATGCATCTCGGGGCTTGGGGAGTGCAGAGTAGTGCTCCAAATTCCATGATGGCTTGATTGTGTTCGGCTGGATTTTGCTTATCAATTAATGAGTCTGCGATGATTTGAAACTCCTTTTTTCCAGTTGTTGAATCGGGGAGGGTATAGACTCCGAAGAGTCGAGCGATGACTCGTTGCACATTTCCGTCAACCACGGCATGTGTATGGTTATAGGCAAAGGAAGCGATAGCCGCTGCGGAATAAGGACCAACACCCGGAAGTTTGATAATGTCATTGTATGTGTTGGGAAACTCTCCTCCGAATTGTTCTATAATCATTTGTGCAGCTTTATGGATATTTCTAGCACGACTGTAGTACCCCAGTCCTTTCCACATGTTTAATACATCATTTTCTGTAGCTTCAGCCAGAGATTGAATCGTTGGATAATTATGTATAAAGCGATAGTAATAATCTAATC
>JBKEBB010000057.1:0-10224 GCA_047972845.1 Bacteroidales bacterium | reverse complement strand
TAATTTTGGCGTTTTCGTTGAGATCGAAGAAGGAGTGGATGGTTTGATTCACATCTCTGACCTTTCATGGACTAAGAAAGTGAAACATCCTTCTGAATTTACTCAGATCGGTGCTGACATTGAAGTACAAGTGTTGGAGATTGACAAAGAAAACCGTCGCTTGAGCCTTGGACACAAACAATTGGAAGAAAATCCATGGGATGTGTTTGAAACAGTATTTACAACTGACTCAATTCACGAAGGAACAATCGTTGAATTGCTCGACAAAGGTGCTGTTATCGCTTTGCCATACGGAGTTGAAGGTTTCGCTACCCCCAAACATTTGGTGAAAGAGGACGGAACACAAGCTCAGTTGGATGAGAAACTCAACTTCAAAGTGATCGAATTCAACAAAGAAGCAAAACGTATCATCCTTTCTCATAGCCGTATCCACGAAGATATTCAACGTGCTGAAGCGAAAAAAGAGGCTGCAACTGCAGCTCCTGCTGAAGGCGGAGAAGAGAAGAAAAAGGGTGCTGCCCGTCGTACAAAGAAAACGGCTGAAGAGGCTTCAATGCCACAGCAAGTGATGGAAAGAACCACTTTGGGCGATATCGAAGAACTTGCTGCTTTGAAAGAAAAACTCGATCAAAAAGCAGGTAAGTAATTTCTTTTAGCATCTTGGAAAGTAAGAGAGCCTATTCGTAATAGGATGCTTTTACTCCTACAGCTGATAATATTGGGGAGTACGTCTGTACTCCCCTTTTTTCTTCAATTATAGTATGGAACGATTTGATATACATATTCTCGGATGTGGATCTGCCTCGCCAACATCGCGGCACTTTCCCTCATCGCAGGTGATTAATCACAACGATCGACTTTTTATGTTTGATTGTGGGGAGGGTTCTCAAATGCAGTTCCGTAACATGAAATTGAAGTTCTCCCGTTTAAATCATATTTTCATATCGCACTTGCATGGCGATCATTGCTTCGGGTTGATCGGACTAATCTCTACCTTGGGTTTGCTCGGACGTAGCGCGGATCTCTTTGTCTATGCACACCCTGACGCGGAAACTCTTTTTGCTCCTTTACTTCAATATTTCTGCAAAGATCTTCCCTTTAAAGTGAAGTTTGTTGGGTTTTCACCACAAAGAAGTGACTTGTTGTACGAAGATAAACGAATAACGGTTCGTTCGATTCCTCTTAAACATCGAGTGCCCACCGCCGGATTTCTACTTGAGGAGAAGCCCCGATTGCGTCATATAATAAAGGAGATGGCGGATTATTACCAAGTACCTCTTAGTTCCTATTTATCGATCAAGGAGGGGTGCGACTATACCCATCCTGAGTCGGGAGAGGTGATCCCCAATGGGATACTGACAACGCCATCGGGAACGTCCTTGAAATATGCCTACTGTTCGGATACCGCTTACACTGAAAAAATCATTCCTTATATAGAAGGAGTAGATTTGTTATATCACGAAGCTACCTTTGCTGCCGATAATCTATCCAGAGCGAAGGAGACATTTCACTCTACCGCCGCTCAGGCTGCCCAAATGGCGATTAAAGCCAACGTGAAACAGTTGTTGATAGGCCATTTCTCTGCACGATACAACGATGAAAGAGTGTTGTTGGAAGAAGCCAAGAAGCTATTTCCAAACACGGTGCTTGCCAATGATGGAATGACCTTGTCGCTCCGATAGAATGGACCCTCTGGAGTGATTTTATATATCATTCGTCTATCATGTATTTCTTCTTCGGATTGCTTCTATCCACGTCCACTTTCCCCTCAAATGTGTTATAAAGCATTGTAACGATAGGAGTGGACCTTTTTCGTTAACTTTGACACGTAATTCAAATCTTATTTATTGTATGAAACTACGATTGTTTGCGTCACTGCTTATATGTGGTGGTATGTTTGTTTGTGTAAACCAGTTGGCCGCACAACAAGAAAAAGAGATCAAGATGTCGGGAAACCCTCTCTTTGAAGGTTGGTATGCTGACCCTGAAGGAACGGTGTTTGGTGATAAATATTGGATTTTTCCGACCTACTCGGATCATTGGGACCCCAATACTCCTGATATTCCCGATAGTGAATTGAGCGAGCGTCAACGAAAAACGATCAACAAACGATACCTTGTGCAGCAGCACTTGGATGCGTTTTCGTCTTCTGATTTGGTTACTTGGACAAAGCATCCCCGTGTGTTGGAGTTGAAGAATGTTTCATGGGGTGAATACGCGCTTTGGGCACCTGCCATCTTTCATGCCAATGATAAGTACTACCTCTTTTTTGGAGCCAACGATATTCAAAACAATCAAGAGTTGGGGGGGATTGGTGTTGCTGTGGCAGATCGGCCGGAAGGACCGTACAAAGATGCGATTGGGAAACCGTTGATCAGCCAAATTATCAATGGAGCACAACCTATCGACCAGTTTGTTTTCAGAGATGACGACGGTTCAATATACATGTACTACGGGGGATGGCGCCACTGCAACGTAGTAAAACTTTCCAATGATTTGTTGTCGGTGGTTCCTCATGCCGATGGTACGATATACAAGGAGGTCACTCCCGCTAAAGAGTACGTAGAAGGACCATTTATGTTTAAACGAAACGGCAAATACTATTTCATGTGGAGTGAAGGAGGCTGGGGAGGTCCTAATTATTGTGTGGCTTATGCCATTGCCGACTCTCCATTAGGCCCATTTACCCGTGAAGGAAAGATTCTTCAGCAAGATCCGACAGTAGCAACCGGAGCAGGGCACCATTCTGTTATTAACGTTCCCGGCACTGATGAGTATTATATTGTCTATCATCGTCGCCCATTGGGACATACCAACGCGAATCACCGGGCAACCTGTATCGACCGTATGACTTTTGATGAAAACGGAAAGATTCTTCCTGTCAAAATAACCTTTGAGGGAGTTCCCGCAAGACCATTAAAGGCGAAATAGCAGTAGTATTCTTGGCTCCATTGAGACGCCAGAACGAAACGATTCTTTTTTTAGGCAATTATTTAAATCAGAAGAAAGTATAAGTAAATCGGTTTAATTGTACATGTCGATATACCTAATACACCACTACTTTTGTCTTGACAATTGAATGCTTAGCCGGAGTGCAAAGCCCAATTAATTATCGTCATGAGTGACTGGTAGTGATTATCATTCAATTTATTACATCTATGGATGTAGGATTGAAGAGGTGTTGAGGTATTTCTCCAAGACGAGTGCAATTGTTCAGAACAGGATGCTTTCTATTCTTAATTTAATATATTGTTGCCCATGAAAAAAAGAATCGTTTTTTTATTCGTCGCCCTCCTTAGTTGCGTTGGTATGTTCGCGCAAACTCTCGGCGTTAAAGAATTTGATGCGGCACTCATGCCCGCTTTGTACAAGACATCCGGAGCTCCTGTTCAGAAGGTACGGGTGATTATTCAACATCAGGGTGCTCAGAAAAAAGCAACTGTTCAGTACGAGAATCAATCCAAAACTGTTGATTTAAAACGTGGACCTAACTATGTGTGGTTTGAAATTCCAGAAGTAGTTGCTCCGGCAATGGGTGTAGCCAAATATGATGGTAAAGAGGTAAAGGTAGCTTTGAAACCTTTGCGTAAATGGCAACTGAATTTTGTTCAGCATACCCATACAGATATCGGTTATACACGTTCACAGATGGAAATCTTGGCTGAACACCTCCGCTTTATTGACTATGCTCTCGATTATTGCGACGCGACAGATAACCTCGAAGACAATGCGAAGTTTCGTTGGGTGTGTGAAATCTCTTGGGCAGTGAGCGAATACCTAAAAAGCAGACCTGCTGAGCAAATCGCACGTTTAAAGAAACGGGTGAAAGAGGGTCGTATCGAGTTGGCAGGTATGTATCTGAACTTCGATGAGCTACCTGATGAGCAGACTTTAGCAGCCTCTCTATACCCACTGAAGCAATTCCGTCAAGAAGGATTGAAATCAGAGGTTGTTATGCAAAACGACGTGAATGGTATCGGTTGGTGTTTCGCTGAGTTTTTCCAAGATGCCGGAATTAAGTATGTGAACATGGGAACTCATGGACACAGAGCTTTAATCAGTTTTCCGATGCCTACTGTTTTCTGGTGGGAGTCTCCTTCAGGAAAGAAAATCCTCACCTACCGTGCCGAGCATTATATGCATGGCAATAGCCTGGGTGTTACGAATGAAGATTTCGAATCGTTCGAGAATGGTGTGTTGACCTACTTAAACGATCTCGACAGCAAAGGATATCCGTTTGACATCGCCCAAGTACAGCACTCAGGATATAGAACCGACAATTCTCCCCCATCAACAATGAGTACCGAGAAGGTATTGGAGTGGAACAAACATATGATTTGGCCCAAAATACGTGTAGCCATTGCTGGTGAGTTTTTCAAGGAGGTTGAATCAAACTATGCCTCTAAGATTGAAACTGTACGTGGCGCATGGCCTGACTGGTGGACAGACGGATTTGCATCTGGTGCTCGTGAAGCGGCAGTGTCTCGCGTGACTCATTCGAATGTGATAGCTAACCAAACAGCTTTCTCGTTTGCTAAGATGATGGGATCAAAGTTACCTATTGATATTAATCCTCAGATTGACGAAATTAATAAAGCATTGTTGTTCTATGATGAACATACGTTTGGTCATAGCGAAAGTGTAAGAAATCCGTACGGAGCCGGCACATGGGAACAGCGTTCCTTGAAGATGAGCTATGCATGGGAAGGATATCGTCGTGCAGGGTTAGTGGGTGAGTATGCAATGGGATTGCTTCAAACCTATGTGCCTAAAGCGGATGTTCCGTCCATAGCTTTGTTCAATACGTTAAACTGGCCTTTCAGTGGAATTGCGAAGGCATACATTGATCATGAGATACTTCCTCGAGATAAGGATTTTGAAATAGTTGACGCCGCTGGAAATGTTTGTCCGGCACAGGCAGGAGAGCGTCGCAGTGACGGAACATATTGGTCTATTTATGTAAAAGATGTTCCAGCATTAGGTTACACTCAACTCTACATACGAGTGAAGGATCAACCAGCTAAACCACTTGATGTGGAGACCGCACCTGTGATGGCGGGTTATGGTAGAATGTCGATGGAAGAGCGTGCTAAACTAATGGAGCGATTTAATTATTCGAATCAATGGTATGACATCAAGTTCAACCCGCAAACAGGAACCATCTCTCAGATTATAGACAAGGACAACAAACAATCGTTGTTGTCAGAAAAACCTGATTGGGGATTCGGTGAATTTATTTATGAGATTGCCGATGGTCGTCGTGCAATGGAATTGTACACCTACCCACAGTTTATTCGTCGCAGACCTGAGAAAATGCGTTTCGAAAGTCTTACTCGTGGCCCGATTTGGGATAGCTATAAATTTGTCGGAGAAACAGTGGCTGGACGTGAAGCGGATAATCTGAAGATCGATTTCCGTATCTATAAAGTTGAAAAGAAAATGGAAGTGATCTATGCTTTACGTAAGAAAGCGGTTATTGATCCTGAAGCAGTGTATATCTCTTTCCCATTTGATATCAAGGGTGGTAAAAACTACATTGATGTTCCCGGAGGAAATATTGAAGTAGGAGTGGATCAAATACCTGATTCGTCACACGACTGGTACACGGTTCAAAACTTCGCATCTGCTCGTAACGATAAATCTCAGGTAGTTGTGGTGAGTCAAGAGATTCCATTGATGCAATTCGGAGCAATCAATACAGGCCGTTATCGTGCCGGACATCTACCTCAGTCCACCAACATGTATTCATGGCCAATGAACAACTATTGGGTAACCAACTTCAATGCAGACCAAATGGGCGAGATGATTTGGAGTTACTTCATCACCTCATCAACAGATCCATCTTTGGAGTATGCAACCAAGTTTGCATGGGCAAATAGAATTCCGCTGCTTACTCGTGTATTGCCTGCTGGAAGTGGAACTGGTAAGAAAGTGGAGCCGACTTCAATCTTGAATATTGTTCCCAAGAATCTATTGATTGTAAGTATGCGTCCTATAGACGGTGAAAGAGCTGTGATGCTTCACTTGCGTGAGATTGGTGGAAAATCGACTTCGTTTGCCGCTACATCCGACAAGGTGAACTTTAAAAAGCCAACTGTTTGTGATGTGTTAGGTGCCCCGTTGGCTAATCAGTCATTGACATTCAAACCTTGGGAGATTAAGTTTGTTAAGCTTAGTTGGTAAGATTGTGTTCTTTCTATATTGTTTTGAGCCTTGGTTTGCAGTTTGACTTTTCATCATTATTGATTGAAGTAGTTGTGTCAAAAATGAGTAACTTTGACCCAAACTCAGCCCTTTAACAATGAAAAGATATCGCTCATATATTTTGGTGCTTGCTCTCTTGGGGGCAAGCACCTTTTTTCGTTTTACCCCTGAAATGTCTGAGTGGTATTCCCGAAATATCTATCCTTTCGTTTCATCGTTCTTGGTGGTGTTGTCCAAATGGATTCCGTTTGCTTTATCCGATGTCTTATATATCATTCTTATTGCTGCGGCTCTTTGGTTTATTGTTGGAGTTCTATTTTGTCGGGGGAAGAGAGTCAATTCTTTACATCGTTTGATTTTCCTGGGACTATGGACATATACTATTTTCCAACTTTTTTGGGGGATCAATTATTCTCGTGCCGATTTCTTTGAACGAAACCGGATAGAAAGACAACAACCGGATACCCTTTTCTACAAGTCCTTCAGCGAAGCCTATATTCGTGATATGAATGAAGCTTTTGAACAGATAGGGGAGGATAACACGATTGATCTTCAACAGGAGATTCAAAGACAATATTTCAATCTGACAAAAGAAGTTATCATCCACTCGCCCAAACTCTATCCCAATGTTAAGCCGATGTTGTTTGGTCGTCTATTTGCAGGAATGGGTATTCAGGGATATTATGGGTTTATCGCTTGTGAACCGTTGATAAATTCATATTCATATCAATGGGGAATCCCGTTCTTGTATGCACATGAGATGGCTCATGTGATGGGTATCACAGGAGAAGGAGAGGCTAACTTCATGGCATGGTTGGTATGTATGAAATCGGAGAATCCAACAGTACGGTTCAGCGGATATTTCAGCATCCTTCATTATATGCTTTCAGATGCCGGAAGAATTGTTTCCAATCAATTTGCAAAGGAGTTGTGGGAGATGATTAATCCCCAAATTCAACTATTAAAGAGGGAAGAGGCTGCCCATTATCGCTCATTGTACTGGGATATGGCAGGAGAATTGCAAGGAAAGGTGTACAATTCATTTCTCAAATCACAGGGTATTCGTGATGGTATCGCCAACTACTCCCAAGTAATCTCTTATATTGTATCTTATACCGCCCATAAAAATGAAAGACCATGATTGAACGACGTGATTATTTAATGGCACAGATTGAGGCAATCGGAAAACTGATTGCAAAGATGTTTCGTCAGGTGCAACAAAACGAATTGGACGAGGTTGATGTATCATTCAATCAGTGTCTGGAATTGTTGGGCTACACCCGTGGATCAATTTATTCGCATGATCCTGTCGAACTTATTCGATCGATTAACAATCCTGAAATGCTGAACATACTTACCGAAGCAATGAGAATCTATCTCGCAGTGAAGCAAGATGAATGGTTGTCTCGTCTCCATTCGGCTGCTATCGCTCACTCTGAAGAATCTAAGAATCTCTTTTTCTCAGAACTCTCAAAGACCCTTGATGCAGAATCAAATGATGATTCGATACTCTCTAACGAATAAAAATTAGAACCGTTCAAGTCGTCCGGCATCAAGCCTTAAAAAGACAAAGAGGAGTATGGTGAAGCCCCATAAGGAGGATCCTCCGTAGCTAAAGAAGGGGAGAGGTATTCCGATAACAGGAGTGAGTCCAATGGTCATACCTATATTGATAAGTAGGTGAAAAAAGAAAATACTCACCACGCTGTACCCATATACCCGAGCAAAAACGGTCCGTTGTCTTTCAGCTAGAATGATTAATCGTATTAAAAAAAGGATGTAGCCAATCACAATTAAGGATGAGCCAATAAATCCCCATTCTTCACCGATGGTACAAAATATGAAGTCTGTATCTTGTTCGGGAACATACTTCAGTTTCGTCTGTGTTCCATTTAGAAATCCTTTACCTAAGAAGCCTCCCGAACCAATCGCTATCTTTGATTGGTTGACATTGTATCCCACACCTCTGGGATCATCCTGCATGCCTAATGTTACTTCAATACGGATCCGTTGATGCGGTTTAAGAACGTTGTGAAATATATAGTCGATCGAGTATGAGAATCCAAATGAAACAAAAATAATCAATGGAATCAGGATATACCTTCTATATTTATAAATGAAGGCAACGGCAATTCCATAGCAGGCAACAATGCCATGCGCTACAATGAGCAACAGTGTATATTTAATAGGATAGATGAAGTGAGAAACAAAGCCGACAATAAGAGCAAGTAGGTAAATTAGAAATGAGATTTTTGCTACTGATTTTTCCTTGAAATGCCAAGCCATGAACACTATCACTACAATGGCAAGAAAGAGCTCCGAATAAAAGAAACCGGCGGACTCTTCCGGGCTAAAGATCATTATGTCGCTAAATTTTATCCCAACAATAAAAAAGGTAACGGCACAAATTACCGATAGAAGAATAATTCCGGTCATTCCTTCTCTATAAAACATAAGGAGAAAAGCTGTATAGACAAGAGCTGATCCGGTTTCATTTTGAAAGATAATCAGCATCATTGGTAGTAGGATAATACTGAATGCAATCATTAGATTCTTCCACTGTTCCAACATTCCATTACCGTTATTGAGGAATTTTGCTAACGCAAGAGCGGTTGCACATTTTGCAAACTCTGCTGGTTGAAGGCTGACTGGTCCAAATACCAACCAGGAGTGAGATCCTTTAATGTTAGGAGCAATTACGATTGTTACAGCCAATAGAACGAGCATGAAAAGGTAAAAGGCATTGGCGTAGTCTTCATAAAAGCGTGTATCGAGAAGCAAAACCACCAATGCGATAAATGCCGCGAGAGCTACCCACGTAAGCTGTTTTCCGGATCGTTCAGAGAAATCAAAAATACTGGCATTGTCAAAATCATAGCTTGCCGCGTATATATTAAGACAGCCTGCGATGATGAAAAGCGAGTACAATATCACTGTCCACCAGTCGAGTGTTTGCCAAAGATTAATTATCCTCCGTGTCATGTTCGCTTTCGGTTTCAGTAATGATTTCTCTCAGTTGATCAGTCTCCTTTTCAGGAACAACATAATTTGTTTTTATGCCGTTTGGACCTATTTCCGTTAGTTTGATTCGTTCTTCCATCCATTTACGAGAATCAGAAATGGTGTCATTCAAATATTTCTCAACCATCAATGATGCAATAGGTACGGCATAAGTGGCTCCAAATCCGGCATTTTCCACATATACAGCAATCGCGATTTTAGGATTATCTATCGGAGCAAATCCCATGAAGATGGAGTGATCTTTACCGTGTGGATTTTGAGCAGTACCAGTCTTTCCACCCATCGGAATCCCTTCGATTCTACCAACTCTGGCTGTTCCTCCCTCAACCGCGTTGTACATACCCTCGACTTCCGGGGCATAATATTCGGGATTAATGGTCGTATTTTTCTTTTGTCTATATTGTTGGGGGATGGTGTCGTTCTCTATTTCTCGCACTAAGTGAGGAGTAACATACCACCCTCTATTTGCAATTGTGGCACAGAAGTTAGCTATCTGAAGAGGAGTGGCAAGAACCTCTCCTTGTCCGATTGCAATGGATATGAGAGTAACAGCGTTCCATCTACGTTGTCCGTATATCTTATCGTAGAAATTGCTGTTTGGAATTAATCCTCTTTTCTCCCCGGGAAGGTCTATACCTAAGGTATATCCAAATCCTTGAAGAACCATTAAGTCTCTCCATTTATCCAACGCTTCAGCGTAACTTCCATATTTTTTTCGATTATCGAGCATGGCTTTTAATCCGTAGCAATAGTAGGCATTGCATGAATGTGCTACCGATGCTGCCAATTGAAAAGGAGATGGGTGCGCGTGGCATCCGAGACGAAAACTCCCTGAATAAAATCCCATGGAGCAGGGAAAGGCTGTTGAGGGAGTAATAATTTGTTCTTCTTGAAGAACGAGTCCTTGTGCAACCTTAAAGGTCGATCCGGGTGGGTACGCAGCCATGATTGCCCGATTAAACAACGGTTTGTTAGGGTCTGACTGTAGAGCCATATAGT
>JBKEBB010000171.1:0-5964 GCA_047972845.1 Bacteroidales bacterium | reverse complement strand
GATGCCTGCAGGCATCTCCAATTAATCAATTCTACTATTTTTATATTATTAATCCTGTAACGATTTTTCAGGACGATACAAAACGACTGCTTCTTTTATTCAATACGTATATACCTTTTTTCTAGCCCCTGCCAACCGCTATAATGACCTGATTACAGAATACGGAAAATACTCTTCATCCATCTTTCAAATCGCACAATAAAGAAGGCTCTATTCAACTCTCAACCGATCTGCAGGATACTCGTTTCACAACAGAATGCCCAACTTCTTATTGCATGCCACATCAAAACCGCGAATGGATTTCCACCGGTAAGAAGTTACTCACAGACAACTGTCTGATCATTATCATCCAGTGTCAAACAGATTAAATCAGCTCGTTGCTGACAATGAGATACAGAGAGACTTCCACAAACTGAGCGTATCTGTATTCCGTGCCAATTGCTTTTTTATGTCTGATGCTCAGTAATTCTTTTTTTTATCAAATAAAGATGTTACCTTTGCCCCGCTTTTTGAACATTCCGTGTGATGGGAAATAAGGAGCAATTTGAGTTATCCTACATTTTGAGTAACACAACAAACTAAAACAACATGAAACTTTTCCAACTTGCCGGTATCGGCAGAGATGCTTTCGGAAAGAAAGCCGCAAAAAGCGTTCGTAGCGAGAATGCAATTCCTTGTGTGATTTATGGTGGAGAAAGCACCATTCACTTTTCTGTAACTAAAGACGCTGTTCGCAAACTGATCTACACTCCGCTGGTACAGTTGGTTGATCTTACTATCGACGGAACCGCGTATAAAGCGATCATTAAGGACATCCAGTTCCATCCGGTAACTGACGAGATTCTTCATATTGACTTTTATCAGATTTTCGAAGAAAAACCTGTTGCTATTGAAGTACCTATCGTTCTCGAAGGTCTCTCTGAAGGTGTGAAACAAGGGGGTAAATTGTCTCAAGGTCTTCGTAAATTGAAGATTAAAGGACTTTACACTAACTTCCCTCAAACACTTACAGTGAATGTTAGCAACCTGGGTCTTGGAAAATCAATCCTTGCAGGTGCATTGAGCTTTGAAAACATCGAAATTTTAACTCCGAAAACATCGGTAATCGCAACAGTTAAGTTGACTCGTGCCGCTCGTGGTGCCGCTGCTGCTGCCGCTGCTTCGAAAGGTAAAAAATAAGAATGAAGTATTTGATTGTTGGCTTGGGAAATATTGGGCCCGAATACCAAAACACCCGCCACAACATTGGATTCAAAGTATTGGACGCCCTTGCAAAGGCGTCCAATCTTGTTTTTACATCTCGGCGTTACGGCGATATCTGCGAGATGAAGTTGAAGGGGCGTACGCTTATATTGCTTAAACCCTCCACCTACATGAATCTAAGTGGAAATGCCGTTCGTTATTGGTTGCAACAAGAAAACATCCCTGTGGAGAACCTGTTGGTGGTGGTTGACGACCTCGCTCTCCCACTCGGGTCGTTGCGAATGAAGCCGCGAGGAAGTGATGCCGGACACAACGGACTGAAGCATATCCAAGAGATTCTGGGTACCGACGTGTATCCCCGTCTCCGTTTCGGCATTGGCAATGAGTTTCCAAGAGGGGGGCAGGTGGATTATGTACTGGGAGATTTCTCTGCCGAAGAAGTAAAAGAAGTCGAACCCAAGATCGAACAAGCTTGCTCGATGATCAAAAGCTTCTGCTTGGCGGGAATGGGACTTACAATGAATCAATACAACAAAAAGTAGTATGTTTATCAACGATTCGATACCGTTATTCTACCTATCGAATCCAGAACAAAAAGTACGCGTATGAAACTTGAAGTGCGAATAGATAAATGGCTATGGGCTGTACGTATATTCAAAAGCCGCACAATAGCCGTCGAGGCGTGCAAGAAGGGACGAATCATGATAAATGGCATCTCTGTCAAACCTGCACGAATGATCAAAGTGGGCGAAGTAATCCAAGTGCGCAAACCGCCCGTTATCTATTCGTTCAAGGTGATTGATCTTGCCGAAAAACGAATGGGAGCTAAGTTAGTACCCCAGTTCATGGAGAACGTAACTCCTCCTGAACAATACGCCGTATTGGAGAAACAAGCCTTAGCAGGATTTGTGGATCGCGCGAAAGGAACAGGACGACCCACCAAAAAAGACCGCCGCGATCTCGACACATTCGGCGATGTTGATCTGCTTGACGATGGCTTTGATTTCGAATTCGATTTCGATTCCACCGACGAGTAATCCGTACTTGTTCAAACAGAGGAGAGAGCAATATAAACGCCACATCTCCTTCTTTTGATCCCTCATCCTATTCTATCCATTCACTCCATAAATTCGCATACCGTTTTGTCTATACAAAAGAAAGTGCTGGTTGCCATGAGCGGAGGACTCGACAGTTCGGCCGTATGCATGATGCTGATTGAACAGGGCTACGCCATCGAAGGGGTAACCATGCGAATGTGGGACACCCCCTCAAAGTTTGTCATCTACAACCAAGCCGAACCCGATTACATCATTGAGGCGCGCGAGCTGGCCTCACGATTGGGATTCAAGCACCATGTAACAGACATCCGCCCGGTGTTTAACGAAACGGTGGTGTCGCATTTCATCAATGAATACCTTCAGGGAAGAACGCCCAACCCTTGCGTCTATTGCAACAAACAGATCAAATGGCATTACTTGCTTGAGAAGGCGAATGAACTCAACTGTGACTTCGTGGCCACAGGGCATTATGCCACTATCGAGCAGCTCAACAATCACTATTACATTCTGCAAGGAGACGACGACACCAAAGATCAATCCTACTTTTTATGGAGATTGGGCGATGAGGAACTTTCCAAGACTCTCTTCCCGTTGGGCGGTATGCGCAAATCAACCGTCCGCGACTATCTTCGTCAACGAGGGTTTACCGAGAAGGCTGAGAAGCCCGAAAGCATGGAGGTGTGCTTTATTGATGGAGATTATCGCGATTTCCTACGTGCTCACGTGCCCGACATCGATGAGAAGATCGGCAAAGGAAACTACGTAAACAATGAAGGAAAGAAGATCGGAATACATGATGGATTCCCCTTTTACACCATCGGTCAACGTAAGGGACTGGGCATCGCGTTAGGGTATCCGGCTTTTGTGACAAAAATAAATCCGATAAAGAATACCATCAAAGTTGGACCGAAAGAGGAGTTATTGACGTATAAAATGGAGGTTAGAGAATGTCGTGTCGCCGATGCGGAGGAACTCTCCAATCCGAATCTTCATGTCCGTATCCGATACAGGAGCAAGGCTGTTCCCTGCAAAGCCGAATGGACTGAAGAGGGAGTTATAGAGGTGACGTTCGATGATCCGGTATCGGCCGTAACACCCGGGCAATCGGCTGTTTTCTACATCGACCAACGAGTTGTAGGAGGAGGCATTATTTCAGCCAAAAGGAGACCGCACAAATCCATCGTCTCCGAGAATGAATCACGCTAAAAAATTGTCAGATTCTACTCTTCACATCTATAAAACAGACACTACGCTCTCTTCTTAATAACCAACAGGATCACAGCGGCAACAATCGACGTAATTCCAAACGCTGTCATCGAGGAAAACGGTTCATTGAGTAGCAATATTCCGACAAATACAGCGGTAAGCGGCTCCATCGCTCCCATTACAGAGGTCAGCGTCGATCCGATTCGCTTCACAGCCTGAATCAGAGTAATGTTTGAAAGGACAGTGGGAATCAGTGCCAGCATAATCAAGTTTCCAGCCGTACCCCACGACGTGATCGGCTCCACCTCTCCTACTATCTCCGCATTGATCCACAAGAAAAAGGTTCCGAAAAGAAACACATAGAATGTGAGCTTCAGACTTCCCATTCTGCGCACCTTAAACTGATTGACCACTATCAGGTAAAGGGCGTAGGCAAGCGCTGAAATCAACACAATCACCAATCCTTCCATTGATATCGCATGTTCCGATTCTCTCTTCAACGTGAGCAATACTACTCCCACAATAGCCAGCCCGATAGCTAAAAAGGTAGAGATAGAGGCCTTTTCTCTAAAGAAAAGAGCCATAATAAGCGCTGTCAGTACCGGATACATGAAATGGATCGTGGTTGCCACTCCGCTGGACATGTAGTTGTATCCCCAAAAGAGGAACAACGCCGATGAGTCGTAGAGTATAGCTAACACCACCAGTCGTAACCCCTCTCCAAAATTGATTCGAAGGGATTTCTTTTGCTTCAGAAGAATGAAAAAGATCAATAGGCACGCGAACGCGAAACGATACACCAACACCGAGTAGAAGGGCATCCCTTCTCTCATTACAGGAATGGTAAACAAGGGGATCAACCCGAATGAGGCCGAGGAAAGCAATCCATATAAGAGACCCTTGAGAGAGGTCGATTTTACCATACCCACTGTTACCAATCAAAGGAGGGCACATCGCCTAATCGGCATGGATGCACCCTCGTTTATACCGCGAATCTATTATTTCTATTTCTCGTTGCGAATGTAATCGGCTATCCAGGCTCCCACTTCGCTCGTCTTATAGGCCTTACCACCCAAAGCGATATCTTCGGTCACCACACCCGCCTTCATCGATGCATCAACAGCACGGCGAATAGTGGCTCCCTCTTCCATAAGTCCGAATGCATATTCGAACATCAACGCGGCAGAGAGGATGGTTGCTACCGGATTGGCAATGTTTTTACCTGCGGCCTGGGGATATGATCCATGAATAGGTTCGAACACCGAAGTGTGCACACCGATTGAAGCGGAAGGAAGAAGACCCAACGAGCCGGTAATCACAGAAGCCTCATCTGTGAGAATATCACCAAACATATTTTCTGTAACCAACACGTCAAACTTCTTAGGCCAAGTCACCAATTGCATGGCCGCATTGTCCACAAACATATAATCGGTTTGTACATCGGGATACTGAGGAGCAATCTCCTGTCCGATCTGACGCCACAAGCGCGAAGTACACAATACATTTGCCTTGTCCACAATAGTCACCCTTTTCGAGCGTTGAAGCGCGTATTTATAAGCGAGGTGCAGAATTCGTTCCACCTCCTCACGGGTATATACACATGTATCGTAGGCGGTATTGCCGTCTTCGCTGCGTCCTTGGGGACGACCGAAATAGATTCCTCCGGTCAACTCACGAATACACATCAAATCAACTCCCTCAATCAATTCGGGACGAAGAGGCGACTTGCTTGCCAAGGCGGGAAACGCTGTAACAGGACGAATATTCGCATACAATCCCAGTTTCTTACGCATCGCCAAAAGTCCTTGCTCGGGTCTCACCTTAGCTGAGGGGTCGTTGTCAAACTTTGGGTGACCGATCGCGCCAAACAACACGGCGTCGGCGTTCATACACAACTGATGTGTCGCTTCCGGATAAGGATCTCCCAATGTATCTATGGCGCACGCTCCCACCATCGCATAATCAAAGTTCAAGTCGTGCCCAAAACGGTCGCATACAGCGTTAGTAACAGCCATAGCTTCGGCAATAATCTCTGGCCCGATTCCGTCACCGGGCAAAACTGCAATATTCAAATTCATACGATTATATATTCATATTTAAAATGGAGTACAGAATTCGAATGAAAATCAAATCATCATCCAATCCGGAGATCTTTTTCCACTTGATTCTCGTCTTCTTTTATTTTATATCAGTTAATCTCTCCAAACTTCATTGGACAAACAGTGCGACATTGGTTGCAATCCACCGTATCAAATCCTCTGCTTGTTTTTCCGTATGTATGGTTTCTACACAAATATTGATCAACACCCTCTCCGGAAATCGCATGAACAGGACAGCCATCAATACACTTCGTACATTTATCCAAACAGATGGATTGGGATAACTCATCCGATTCAATCGGTATATCCAGTAGTATAGCGCCCAATGTAAGTAAGTTCCCATATCGGGAATTAAAAAACAACGAGTTCTTTCCGATAGTGCCTAATCCCGCAGCAAC
>JBKEBB010000156.1:0-13780 GCA_047972845.1 Bacteroidales bacterium | reverse complement strand
ATCATCTTCTTTTAATCGATCTGTAAACAGGGACAAAGACGATAGTACCCGATGCAATAATGGTAAAGATTGACATTGTGTCAAGGGGTTTGGTTGAGAGCATCAAATAGCATAAAATAAGCCAAAGGAGAGTGATGCATGCAATTTGGCTGTTTGATAGTGGCTTTCGCATAACAGAATATGTATAAGTTTGTGTGTATCAGAAAACCGGATATTTAACGCGCTTCGCCTTAAATGATCCGGTTCTCCATGATTTATATCAATAATTATTCTTCCAATAGATTCACCTCTTTGATGTTTCCTGAAGAGGAGATTCGCAAGGTTTTAATTTCACATCCACGGAACGTTCCGGTCCATTTTTTGTTGAGGAACGCCAGGTTGACTGTTGCCTTCGCTTCTGATCCAAGCATTTCAACTACGCGAACGATAATATCGTCTCCAATTTCGGAATGTTTCAACGAGGTGACAACTACCGCGGGATTGTCCACACTGAGGAAAGAGCCTGATTTGGGCATGGTGCCTCTGTGGATGCCTTGATAGATAGGGATTAACGGCATGATAAACTGCTCGGCGGTACGAATCACATTGGCCTCTTTCCATCCTCCTTTATGAGGCTTAAGCCACATGGTCATGGTTTGTAGTCCTTGATCCATCCATGGATATTCGGCGTTTGGATCAAGTTTGGTAGGATCGTGCCATGCGAACGGAGTGCCACGAACAATGGATACACGCATATCGTTGTCTTTCACATCGTATCCGTATTTCGCATCGTTGAACAGAGTAAATCCATATTCCGAACCACCTCGTTTACCTGATACGTCAATCCAACGTTGACCGGGATCTTCTTCTCCGGTAGCTTTACGGGTGATAAATCCGTAGGCTGTTTCATAGGTAGGTGTGGGGTTTTCGACATCGATAGGGAACGAGAACTTCAACATTTTGTGTTTCTCGTGCCAGTCGAGTGTAACCTTGGCCTCAATATTACGATTACCGGCGTAGAGTCGCCAATCAATGCTCAATGTTGATTTTCCGTATTTTGAGATAACGCGAGTACATGCCCGTAGAGGTCCGTTTTCAAGCACCTTGCATATTCCATTGCCAAACGCTCCGACCATTTTGTCGTAGTGACGAACGGCATGTCCCCATGTGTCGCTCATATCTTCGATAATAACACCCTTACATCCGGCGGTGCCTCCTGCGAATACCTCTTTTCCTGTCTCTTTGTCGAGGATTCCCATTGTACCATCAGTAGAGAAGGTGATTTTATAGAATTCGTTCTCCATGGTATTGCCTTCTGCTTTGGCAGGACGGGGAAGAGTGGGGGATTCTCCTTTGTGTATTCTTATTTGGCGGTATCCCATCGGTGGAACGGTAATTTCCGCGATCAATGTTTTACGACCACCCGTAACCGATTGTCCAATGGTCCACTGATATGGCATTGGATTTCCGTTTTCATCGTCCACACGAATTGAGTCGGCCATCCGATTCCATCCAAGATCGTACTCAAGAGGTTGCTTCACTTCCCATCCGTGAGGGTTGAAGATAACCAGGTATTCGGATTCAGGATCCTCCGAGGCTATTTGCCACTCCAGTTTTTGAAGTCCCATGAACATGTTCTCACGGGCAATGTCCATCGCATATCCGTATCCTTCCTTCAAGTCGGTGGTATGTTCGGCAAGAGAGGATCCGGCCGCGCTGTCGTGGAATTGAAGGAATAGAACTTTTTTCCACGCATCGGTGAGTTTTTCTTTGGGGTAATTGACATTCCACACTTTGGAACCGATAGTCAAGACCTTTTCAGAGCAAACCAACGCGGCTTCCGACAGGCGGTTTCCTTTTTTTGTATTGATCTCAGAGGTGTAGCATCCCACAGCATGGTGTTGGAGATCGTCTTTGATGATAGGAATCTTGATGGATTTATCGGATTCTACTTCCGCGAAATAGGAAACGGGGGAGCTGTAAGCCAATTTAGGAGCTCCTTTTTGTTTCATAATTTCGTCGATGGAACGAAGATTCTCCTTGGTAGGCCCCCCCCCGTGATCACCTACACCATAATAGGCCATGAAGGTTTTCATCGGCTGTTTGTCTCCCTTCTCCATGATCTTTTTGAGGCGGTTTTCTACACTTCGACTGTCGTTGTAGCTTTCCTGAATGCGATAAGTGAGTACTCTGCTTCCGTCGGGACCTTCCCACCAGAACAGATCTGAGGGTATCTCTTTCTCATGAGGTCCGGGACGCATAAACACATACTTATCCATCCCTTGCAGTTTAAGAATCTGAGGTAAAGATTGGGTGTGTCCGAATGAATCGGGATTGAATCCGACAGTTGCTCGTTTTCCAACCAATTTGTCCAGCAGAAGCTGTCCGTAGAGACCTTGGCGAGCCAGAGCTTCGCCACTCGGCATGTTGATATCGGGTTCAACCCACCATCCACCGACAACGATCCAACGACCTTCGGCCACACGTTTTCTGATCTCTTTCAGCATTTCGGGATCGTTCTCGGCAACCCACGCGTAGAATTGCATCTGAGAACAGGTGAATATGAATTCCGGATTCTCGTTCATGCGGTCGAGAGCCGAGCGGAAGGTACTGTGAACAACAGAGATTCCTTCTCTCCAAGGCCAAAGCCATACGGGGTCGATATGCGCGTGACCTACCATATGGAATTTAAACGCGGGAGCATTCTTAGCCCAAACAATGGGTCCTTGTGTGTTGGGTTGCTGGGCTACAATAGTAGCCAACGGAGCCATTGCCAATGCGGCGGCTCCTGCTGTGGAGCGACGAATGAAGTCGCGACGGGAAATGTTTTTCATTGTGTTATAGGTTAATAGTTTATCGGTCGATTATTTAGGTTTCAAATAATTGTTGATTGTGGATTCCGGCGGATTTAGAGAGTGAATACGGGTTGTCAGAATTATTCAATATGCTTATTCGTTTACTTCGAGTATTGCAAAACGGATTAACTCTCGATTATAGGTGTACGAGATGTAAATTTTACCGTCGTCGCCTTGAATGATGGCCGGATAGCTGTATTCGCCCTTGTCGTGATCTTCGAGTTTGATGATCTCCTTCCAGTTTTTCCCATCATAAGAGGCCGCAATGCTTAATTTATTACGTCCGACTGTCCAATCGATCCCTGAAATAGGATTATAAATCAGTAGATGAAGTCCGCTCTTAAGAGTTACAGCATCGGTTCCCGAATTATTGTTTGGCAGAGAAGTCGCTTGGACCTTATTCCATGTTTTTCCCCCATCTTTACTCCACGATTCGACCAATTTGCCGTCTTTACTTCTACACAGCAATTGAAGAGATCCGTCTTTGTGAAACAACACAGAAGGTTGGATGGCATTGAAGCCTCCATTGTCTATTTCTATTTTTTTCCAATTACTCAAATCTTGATTAGAATGCTCCATGTAGATGCGCCATCCTAAGCCGTCCTCAATGCTTGTGGGATATAAAATTCCTCCATCGGGTGCTTTTACCGGTTTATTCTTGATAGGTCCGAACAGATTGTGGGGAATACGATATTTCTTTGACCAAGTGAGCCCGTTGTCTGTTGATATTTTATATTCGCCAAACCAAGTTGAGGGGCTTGGTCCCACCTTATAGTAAAGAATAATATCGCCGTTATCTCTTTTAAAGAGCACCGGATTCCATGTTGGATTTCGAATCAGTTTGTTTTCCACACCATCGGCGACCGCGACAGGCTTGCTCCACGTGCCATCTTTATAGAGGGATGTGTAGATGCACACATCCGGATTCTTTTCTGAAGTTCCACCAAACCAAGCGGCAAGAATTCCTTCTCCGGTATCTACCAGAGTAGAGGCGTGGCATGAGGGAAATGACTCATTTTGATAAATGAATTCAGATTTGACAAGTTTGATTGATATATGATCCGGATTTTGGGCATACATGGATGATAATAGACAGGCAAAGCATATAAGAAGGGAGATTCTCATGGTATTCTGCTTTTAAATGGTACAGGTTTAGTATATTGTGTTAGTGTGCTACAAACGTACAAGTTTTATTTTATCTTTGCAAATTATGAATTGGTTAATTCTCCTTTTAGCAGGCTTCTGTGAGGCCCTTTTCGCATTTTGTTTAGGGAAGGCTCGTTTGGCATCAGGAATGGAAGCGATGGGTTGGTATGTGGCTTTCGCTGTGATGCTTGTGATCAGTATGGGATTGTTGATCAAAGCCACTCTGACCATTCCCATCGGAACGGCCTATGCCGTCTGGACCGGATTGGGCGCGGTGGGGACAGTAATAATAGGAATCCTGTTTTTTAGCGAACCGACCACCTTTTGGCGTCTTTTCTTCCTCTGTATGCTGATTATATCTATTATTGGACTGAAATTGAGTTCTTAGTTCAGAGTAGTTGAAAGACAGATTATTAAAACGATCATTTGAACATGAATATACATACTCCATTTTCTGAACCTCGCTATGTGATGGTGAAACCTGTCGGATCGAAATGCAATCTGGCATGTGATTATTGTTACTACCTTGAAAAGGAACGACTCTATGATGACTCTCGGGTGGAGAAGATGGATGATCGAATGCTTGAACTATTCACCAAGCAGTATCTTGAAGCACAAACTCAGCAAGAGGTGCTTTTTACGTGGCACGGAGGCGAACCGTTGCTGCAACCGATCGCGTTCTATAAAAAGGCGTTGATGTATCAACGCAAATATGGACGGGGATATAGCATTAGTAATTGTATTCAGACGAATGGAACGTTGATCAACGACGAATGGTGTCGATTTCTCAGGGACAATCACTTTTTGGTAGGAGTGTCGATTGATGGAACGGCTGAAATGCATGATCGGTATCGTAGAAGTAGAAATGGGCGCGAGAGTCACGACCGAGTACTTCGAGGAATAGAGTTGATGAAACATCATGGTGTGGAATTCAATATCATGGCGGTGGTAAACAATCAAAATGCCGATTATCCGATTGAGTTTTATCGTTATCTAAAGCAATTGGGATCGCCATTTATCCAGTTTGCTCCTATTGTGGAGAGACTGCATCAAGGAAATACAAAGCTTCGTTTGGCATTGCCGGATGACGATGGAACTCCTTCTCTGGCCCCTTTCTCAGTGACTCCTCAACAATGGGGGGCATTTTTGTGCAAGTTGTTTGACGAATGGATCAAAGAGGATGTGGGAAAGGTATATATTCAACTGTTTGATGCTACCTTGGCTAATTGGATGGGAGTAGCACCCGGAATTTGTACGTTGAGCAAAACGTGTGGTCATGCGGCTGTGATGGAGATGAATGGAGATGTTTACGCATGCGACCACTATGTTTTCCCCGATTATATGATAGGAAATATTCGCACCAAGACAGTCACTGAGATGATGCTTGATCCTCGGCAGCGAAACTTCGGAACGGATAAAAGAGATTCATTGCCTTTGCAATGTAAAAAGTGTAAGTGGTTGTTCGCATGCAATGGGGAGTGTCCGAAGAATCGATTTATGGAAACGAGTGAGGGAGAGCTGGGATTGAATTATTTGTGTGAGGGATATTCCATGTTCTTTTCCCATACAGCATCCTACATGGAGTTTATGTGTGGTGAGTTGAAGAATCAACGACCTCCGGCCAATGTGATGAATTGGGCAAAAGAGAGGCATCAGTAACTCTTTTTTTAAGATCAAAGATTAAGTTGAACTGTTCTTGATATCGCTTCATGGCCTATCTGAAAAATTGTCCGTACCTTTGTAGCCATAATATTCACATTTTATGCGGTCAATGAACCATCAACCAACAATTTATGAATTAACGACCTTTTTACTCCAATTCGGTGTAAAAATGGTATCGTGTGGATCACATACCGCCAGAGTGGTAAAATGCGTTCGACGCATGGGACACTCCTTTGGTTATGAAGTCGAAGTGATGCTGCTGCAAAAGAACGTGTCGATCACCTTGATATCTCAGACTAACGCATCGGTGTCCAATACAGCGATCATGCGTATTCCACCTGCCCATCCCAGTTTTTATGTAGTATCAGAGTTGAGTAGTCTGAGTTGGAATGCATTTGACGAAGGATTGGAGTTTGAAGTGATTGTTGATCAATTCAAGAAGATCACTGAACGTAAACCTTTCTCACGTTGGTTTGTCTTGTTGGCTGTGGCTTGTGCGAACGGAGCCTTCGCTGCGTTGTTTGAAGCCGACAATGCCGGGATTATTGTTGTTTTTGTGGCTACGCTGTTGGGATTCTTTACTCGTCAACAATTGACCCGGTGGAAGATGAATCCATATATTACCGTAGCGCTCTCCTCTTTTGTCGCTTCGTTTACCGCAGGGAATGCGATGATGCAAAATATAGGAACAACCCCTGAAGTGGCATTGGCAGTGAGCGTTCTTTACCTAATTCCGGGAGTACCGATGATTAATTCGTTTATTGACTTTCTCGAAGGGCATGTGTTGTCAGGATTCTCACGACTGATTTCCGCCTTTTTGCTTATTGGAGCATTGGTATTCGGTTTCTTTATCACACTAACCATCTTAGGAATTGATAAATTATGAATTTTGAATTAATCATATATATAGAAAAAGCGCTTTTTGCGGCGGTAGCGGCATTTGGTTTCGCCTCTATCTCTAATCCTCCCAAAAGAGCATTGACAGCCTCTGCATTTTTGGCCGCGATAGGAGTTTCGTTTCGTTATTACTTGACTTCACAGTTGATGTTGCCTCTTCCGTCGGCCACCTTTCTGGCGGCCATACTGATGGGCTCTATCAGTTTTCTTACCGCTCATATCATCCGAGTACCCAATGAGGTGTTTACCTATCCATCACTTCTTCCTATGATTCCGGGAATGTTCGCGTACAAATCCATTTTGTATATGATGCGATTCCTCAGGATAACCGATTCGGATGCGAACATAGATAATCTGTTTGAGAGTTTCAGATATGGGTTTACCACTCTGTTTATTATGGTTGCGCTCGTTGTCGGAGTTTCAGTTCCCGTAATGATATTCAACCGGCAATCCTTCACTGTAACTCGTAAATGGAGGTTCTTCAGAAAACAAAAAAGTTGATTCTTGTTTCTGTTTCAAACCAATTGATACCTAACATAACCATTAAATAAATATCCTGAATGAAAACATTATCTCTTGTAGGCACATTCCTTTTGTGCCTGATCACTGCTTGTCAAAGTGGGATGAATAATAAAGGACTGATCGATTACGTTGATCCGTTGATCGGTACCGCTCCCAGTACAACGATCAGTGCCGTTGAACATGGAGAGGGCACGGAATTGTTTGCTAACACCTATCCTGCTATCGGGGTTCCTTACGGGAACGCCCATTTTACCCCACAAACGAGGGCTACCGAGAGAAAATGTCTTTCTACCTATTATTATGCCGACTCTTTGATGCAGGGATTCAGGGTGAGTCGTTGGCTTGACGGTTCGTGTACCCAAGATTACGGTTCAGTTACCATAATGCCCATTCAAGGGGAGTTGAAATGGAAAGAATCGGAAAGGGCTTCGTTGTTTAATCACACTACAGAGAAGGTTTCACCTGCGTATTACGGAGTTCGACTTGATTCGTATGGTATTTTTGCTGAGATAAGCGGCCTTTCTCGTAGTTTTATCACCCGTTTTACCTTTGAAAAGAAAGGAGATGCTCATCTTATTATTCAACCGAATAGTGATGAAGGACAAGGCTTTATTGAGATTGATACAGAAAAGCAAGAGGTAAGAGGATATAATCCGGTACATCGTATATACCAAGGTTGGGGGCAATCGGCCGGGTTTAGCGGATACTTCGTGGTGAAATTCTCCAAACCATTTACTGCGTTCGGAACAATGAACGATTCGACAGTCTATGAAGGAAAAGCATCTATAGCTAATGAGCCTTTTGTAGGAGCATATATCACCTTCCCTGTTGAAGCTGACGAACAGTTGATTTCTACCATCGGAGTCTCTTTTACTTCAATAGATGGAGCACGTGCCAATCTTGAAAAGGAGATGAATCACGTCGCATTTGATCAGGTTGTAGCTCAATCGGAGTCAGTGTGGGAAAAAGAGTTGTCAAAAGTGTCTATCAAAACAGATAATGAAGCCGACAAGCAGATATTCTATACCGCGATGTATCACAACTCTCTCGTGCCACGAATTTTCAATGACTTCGATGGGAAACATCCTCAGTTCTCCACCGGAAAGATTGTTCAAACAGAAGGAAAGGACTATTATTGTGAGTTTTCCATGTGGGATATTTATCGTGCTACATTGCCACTTCATTCGATTCTTGATCCTGCTCGTTGTGAAGAGTGGGCGCAATCGATGGTTGAAAAATACAAAGCGGGTGGATGGTTGCCTATTTTCCCTCTATGGAACTCATACACCTCTGCGATGATTGGTGATCATATTACAGCCTTTATGGGTGACCTGATCATGAAAGATATTACCGGTTTTGATGTTGAAACAGCATATGAGGCGATGCGTAAGAATGCATACGAAACGTTAGAACAGAGCGACTTTGAGGGATATAAGAATGGAATGGGATGCCGTGCCTTAACATCCTACTTGAAGTACGGGTATATTCCATTGGAGGATTCGGTAATGGAGGCTTTTCATAAACGTGAGCAGGTCTCTCGTACGTTGGAGTATGCGTATGACGATTTTGTGTTGGCACAAGTTGCAAAGAAACTGGCCAAGCCAGAGGCTGATGATTTGTTTAAAAGAGCCGGAAACTATAAAAATATCATCGATCCGATTACCAAATGGGGTAGAGGACGTTATGCCGATGGGTCGTTTATCGAATCATTTGATCCGACTGTTAAGTCATTCTTTATTACCGAAGGAACTCCTCTTCATTATTCATGGTATGTTCCTCACGACCAAAAGGGACTTAGTGATTTGATGGGAGGTGAGGATATCTATATAGCCCGACTTGATTCCATGTTTACTCAAGGATACTATTGGCATGGGAACGAACCAGGACATCAGATTCCGTTCTTGTTCAACTATGGAGGAAAGCCATCGCTTACTCAAAAATATACACGTAAGATCATGCAGGAGGAGTATGCGACAGGTCCCGGAGGACTCTGTGGAAACGAAGATGCGGGACAAATGTCTGCATGGTATTTGTTTGCTTCGATGGGATTCTATCCCGTGTGTCCTGGCACCGGTGAATATGTAATAGGTAGTCCGCTTTTTGAAAAGGTAGAGATTAACCTTCCTAATGGAAAGAAGTTTGTCGTGGTAGCAAACAATAATAGCAAGGAGAATATATATATACAATCTGCCATGCTTGATGGGCAGCCTTACGAGAAGAATTACATCACACATGCGGATATTTTGGCAGGAAAAATATTGACCCTTGAAATGGGTCCCGAGCCGAATCTCTTATGGGGAAGTAAGCTTGAAGACAGACCCTATTCGATGTCTCAACCTGCGACCAACTAATTACCTTATTCCAGCCCTTGAAATACGCTTTCTTCTTCTATTAAAGGATTGTTTATCATCCAATCATTCTACAAAGAAGCAAGGCGATGGAAATATGGATTCTAATTTGCTACTAATAACGAATACCTGATTATGAAACGAACATGTTAATCAAATAACTCAACATCCAAGACTGAATTGAGTCTTTGATTCCATGAAAGCTTCATACCCCCCTTAACTAATAAAAAATATATCGTATGAAAAACGTTCTATTGATGATGGCAGTCTTCGCAATATCTGTTGGCTGCATGAACTCGCCTAAGGTGACATTTAAAGAGGACCCGGCAAATCGTAAGATTGATGTTTCAATTGATGGCAGCTATTTTACCTCTTACATTTATCCGACTGATGTCGAGAAACCGGTTCTCTATCCATTGATGACATCTTCAGGGAAGACAATTACCCGAGGGTATCCATTGGCTCCACGTCCGTTTGAGCGGACAGACCACCCTCATCAAGTAGGTCTTTGGTTTAATTTTGGAGACGTGAACGGACTTGACTTCTGGAATAACTCATTTGCAATTAAGCCTGAAGATAAGCCCAGATATGGATCCATCCGATTTGTGAAAATTCTTTCAGCTGAAGGAAATAAACTTGTCACACTCTCCAATTGGGTGGATCATGAAGAGAAAGTTCTTTTGGAAGAGGTTACTACCTTTGAATTTGGGGGAGATGTTGATCAACGAACAATTGTTCGTACTGCAACCCTTACAGCGAAGCAGTCCGTTGTAATGAAAGGAAATAAAGAGGGAATGCTTGCTTTGCGTATGGATAGGGCATTTGAAGAACCTGCAACAAAGCCCGAGTCTTTTACCGATGCCAATGGAGTAGTGACTGATGTCCCTGTTCTAAACAACGAAGGAGTAAATGGATTTTATCGAAATAGCTTGGGAAATACCAAAGGAGATGTGTGGGGAAAACGTGCCAATTGGACCTCTGTTGATGGGGAAATAGATGGAGATAAGATCACTGTCTTAGTATGCGATTACAAGAAAAACCCCAACTTTCCTGCGTGGAGTCATGCTCGTGGATATGGCCTTTTTGGTACAAACAATATGGGAGGAAAGGAGTTTGACAAGTCTTTTGCCGAAGAACTTTCATTATCTATAAATCCAGGGGAGTCGGTCGAGTTTAAGTATCTTGTGGTGATTAAAAACAATGGGTTTTTGTCAGAAACCGATATGAACAAGATTTGGGACACTTTTAACCGTTAATATCCACTAACCCGGACCGAACTAAAAAGCAGTGTATTCGCTTCTGGATACACTGCTTTTATATATTATATTCGCATAGACAAGCTGACGAATTGAATTACTTGTTTATTTCATTAACTTGAAGGCTTACTAATTCAATTTTTGTGGTTGTAACCCGTATTATTTTAATAGTGAAGGGACCTATATCAATTGTTTCATTCAATTTTGGAAGGCGTTGGCAATGTTCCAAGATATATCCTGCTATTGTGTGATAATCCTCTTCTTCGGGGATATTTAGATCAAATTGCTCATTGATTCTGTTTATCTCCATTCGGCCGGAGAATATATAAGAGCCATCCGATTTCTTTTTGGCTATTAAATGATGGGTGTCGTGTTCATCCTCAATCTCTCCAAAGATCTCTTCCATCAGATCTTCCAATGTTACAATTCCTGCTGTTCCTCCAAATTCATCCACCACCACCACCATACTGCGTTTTTGTATCATCAGCATATTCAGAAGTTTGTTAGCCGGCATTGTTTCAGGAACAATGGAGATGGGTTGAAGTGCTTTGTGCCAATCTTTCAGTCGCTTGAATACCTCAGAAACATGAAAGTAGCCTATTATATTGTCGATTGAGTCTTTATAGACGATCATTTTTGAAAAGCCTGTTTCTATGAATGTAGAGGTAATATTCTCCAGAGATTCATTATAATCAACCGCTACAATTTCAGTTCTTGGAATGATACAATCTCTGATCTTTACATTCTGAAAGTCTAGAGCATTTTGAAATATCTTTACCTCTGCATCGATCTCATCATCTGTATTTAAATGTTCAATGCTTTGTTGAACAAAATGATCCAAATCAATTTTTGATAGTTGGTAAGCATTCTCAGAATTGGATATTCTGACTCTAAATAGACACAATATTCCTTTTGAGACAGAAGCCATGCATCTTGAAATAGGGTATAGGAGGTAGTAGATTGGAAGTAGTGGCAAGGCGAATATCCTGATAAAGAGATTGGGATTGTACATGAAGATGTTTTTGGGGAGAAACTCCGCCAGAACAAGGATTAAAAAGGTTGAGAATATCGTTTGTAGTAAAAAAATCATGGCTTCGTTGGAAACGAAATATTGAATCGGTTCTCGTAGAATATCCGCCATTAGTATTCCGTAGATGATAAGTGCTATGTTGTTCCCAACCAACATAGTCGATATGAAATTATCTGGTCTTTTCATATAGATCCCCAATACTTTTCCAATAAGGGTATTGCGTCTTTTATCAAGTTCAAATTGCAATTTATTACTTGATACAAAAGCAATTTCCATTCCGGAAAAGAATGCAGGAGCTATTATCGAAAATAGAAGAGCGGTAATCATGGATGATTTTATTCTTGTGGAGTGATCCGTGTGCTGTCAACGTTTGTTGAGTCTGCTTTTTCTACGACGGGAAAAATTCCGCTAGGTTTACGAATCGTGTAGGACGTCATTTTAGAGTTGGATATAAATCCGTATCCTTCCATAATCTGATCGGCACGTTTGATGTTGATAAAAGAGTCTGAATACATTTGATTCTTTTGTGCATCCCAAAACAAAAGCTGTGTTTTAAAGTTGTCTCCCGCTTCATTGGTAATATCAACGTTTCCCATTAATTTCCAAATCTCGGGTTTTTCATAATAATAGGCAGAGTCAGCAAGTATGGTTGCTTCTACATTCTCCAGCGTATCTACTTTGATAAATTTAAAACCTTGAGGGAAATACCAGTAAGGGTTGTCTTTTGAAGAGTATATAAGCCATTCGGGAGCATTCGCTCTAAATCGCATAAATCCTGAGTCCGATATGTGAATGATAGCGTTAGTAGTCCGAACCGAAGGGTACGTACTGCTATCTTCCACTTCAGAGGAGCTAACAGGTGCTCTCGAGCAACTGTTAATGAGAAAAAGCACAACGATTACCGGTATGGTAATCGCCGTGCCTTTAGTAAGCATATCTATATTAATTTTCGATTTCAAGATAGTTATCTTGGTACAACTGTTTCCTGAACCCATCCACCAATGCGAAGAGGTTTACCTGCTTCAACATCGGGATTCATAAATATTTCTTCTTTGCTTGGGAAGTGTTGGCTGTATGTTCTGATCAACTGATTTGCTTCTTCGGTTACAGATGGGTCAACCGATTTTGCTTTTTGCAGCTTATCAACTACTGCGTAATAAACACAAGAGGCCAATGTCGCATCATCCGGATAGATTGCTCTTGGTGCAGCAGCGTAGAGACGAGCTAACATAATATACGTTTTACCGTCGTTGGGTGCTGCATCAATGGCTTTTGTCAGATACTCTTTTGATTTGTAATAGTTACGTTGACTAAACATAACTGTTCCCATGTTGTAGTATATCTCAGCCTTTTCGCCCACTTCCGCTAATGTAATAGCCTCTTCGAAGTATTTCATCGATACTTCCACATCTCCTTGTCTCAACGCTTGACCGGCCATACCAAGAGCCGATTCGGTTGTTGGTTCAATCTTGTGAGCATAGGCTGCTGCGGTAAAGTAGCAGTCAATCTCTTGACATCTCACTCGACGTATCAACGCGATTGTTTCCTTTAAGAACTCTTTATTGTCTTTGTTTTGTTCAATCTTAGGAGCAAAGATACGTTGAATTGATTCGCAGTCGGCAGCACCACTGGATGCAAAACGCTCGTCGCAAACAGCTTTAGCGGCAGTTGCTTGTTCCGCGGTTTTATCTCCTTTAGCAACGATGTTATCCAAAAGAGCTGACGCTTTCAAATAGTCGTTAATAAATTGTTCTTTGTGGCTTTCGTTGTTTGAAAGAATCAAAGAAGAGAGTGTTACGTAATACTGTAATACGGGAATCTCAGATTCATCTTTTCCAAGTTCAACAGAATGCTTAATCATTTCGTATGCTCTGGTTACAGCATCCGGTTTATGTGTAATCAAATCCAATGCCTAACGACCTTCGATACACCTTTCGGGATATTTTTTATCATTTCCTAAATATTTGATTCGTTGATCATATACTCCCATTAGTTTTTCAATAAGAGCATCTTTTTTAGCAGGGTCCTTCTCATTTTGAATCTGCCATGCCACGATACGCACTCCATAGAGGTAGAGGTCACGTG
>JBKEBB010000109.1:0-3373 GCA_047972845.1 Bacteroidales bacterium | reverse complement strand
ATTAACCGACAACTACTCCTACAACGCGATTGCCGTAACCCACCTGATTCCGGCTATCGAAGGCAGTAAATACATTTGTAATGTGTCGATGGATACCATCACAATGGATGGACATAAACTCAAAGGATTGACCACCTCCACCACTGTATTTTCAAAAAACACTCCATTCGATATCATGATCGGAGGATATACCAATCTATCTGTGAAAGAGACGATCAAAGGAGAGATTTATCTGATTCACACCGATCAGAATGGGAACGACAAAGGAACAATCGCCTATATTGATGATCTGTCCATCCGATTCGGTTACACCTACTACGTCGCATTCAACAACGTTGCTATCACCAACAACATTGCATCCGGCGATAAAATCCGGGCCTATGTTGTCCCCACTGAAAGCGATGTGAATCAATCGCCCGTGTGGTTAAAAGGGAAGCCTCATGTTATTTCAGAAATCAACCTCACCACCACCTCCCTCCAATCCCCTGAAGAGAAAGAGACAAGGGTGTATGGTAACAGCTCGGGAGTGGTAATCAAAGGGGAATCGTTTGTCAATCAGAAAGCCTACATATACGATCTGTCGGGAATGGTGGTGGACCAATTCATTGTCACCTCAGCCCATCAAACACGAGCCCTTGCCAAAGGCACCTACATTGTAAAAATCGGCACCTACACCCGCAAAATAACCCTGTAAGGCAGGACAAAAAATACAAAATCAATTTTCAACATTGTAGCATAATTCACCAAATAGCGATCGACCTAAAACGCTACTTTCTTTGAAAAAACCGGGTGTAGAAAAAGAAGCATACCTTTCGATGAAAAGGAGCAGACGTATCAGATCAAAGGAATATACGTTTTGAGTAAGACGTATATTCCTTTTGGGAGATATGTCAGATTTAAGTTTTCCTAAAAAGGGGAAGTTGATAGATATATGAGAAGTTTGATCTCCAAACAAATACCCTGATTAATGAATAAAACTAACTCAATGACAGAATTCAACCTATTTATAGACGAAACATGTCACCTCGAAAATGACAAGGCTCCGGTAATGTGTATCGGTTATATTAAAATTAATCGGGCTCAACAACAGGAGTTATCTATGAATATAAAGCAAATTAAGTGTCAATTCCACACACCTATGGAATTGAAGTGGAATAAACTTTCAGCATCGAGATTACCTCTCTATAAAGCACTTGTGGATTATTTCTTTGCCAGTGAAATGACCTTTCGAGCAGTATTGATAAAAAATTAATCACTTGTAAATAATCAAGCCTATAACGAGAATGATCACAATATATTCTACTATAAAGCGGCCTTTTATCTACTGAAAAATGGGATATTACAAGATGTAGCATATCGGGTGTATTTTGATATAAAAGATGGTAGAGGTAGAAATAGGCTCATAAAGTTGTCATCCATTCTGGGTAGAGTATGCGGAATAAATAGGTTCTCGCATTTTCAAGATATCAGGTCTCACGAAAGTGAATTTATTCAACTTTGTGACCTATTTATAGGGGCGATTGGATATAAAACAAGGGATGATAAATTAAAAACAAGTGTTGCTAAGAATGAAATTATCCAATACATAGAATCTAAACTCGGATATCAATTAAATGAAGGAACGCCTCCATGGGAAAACAAGTTTAATATTTTTGACTTTCAACTTAGAAAATAATGAGTGCAGAGAATGACAAACTATCAAAGCTCTGCGATTTGTTTCAAGATTTGACATCAACTCCTACCAAAGAGCAACTCTACGATATTTATGGGAAGTATTTAGCTGATTTTGTATCCAATCCTTTTGAAATGGATGGAATGAAGATCACAGTCAATAAACAAAAGGTTAACGCAGGAAAAATCTATGACAACTTTCTATCTGGTAAACACGAGACTTTTTGTCATATTGTTTCCAGGGGAGTAGATAAATCAAAGAAGAGAAATTTTGATCCTAAAAGAGCCAATAAGATTCACTGGATAAAACCTATACTTGAGAATAGGGATAACAAAAAAATTAGATATTTCGAAGAATTAAATTCTACAGGCCAATGGTGTCGATTTTATTGGTACAAGGAAAAAAAATTATATTGTGATACTAAAAGAGATAAGATGTGATTAGCTTTTAGTAACGGGATATTTTGTTGATTCAAGCGAAACAGCAAGATTTAACCAACGATGGGAATGTTATGAGGCATCGAAAAATAAAGGCAAAAAAAAACCTACCTCGAAGGTAGGTACGCAACTTTAGGCAATGCGATCGGAAGCATTTTCAGCTCTCGCCATATCCTTTACCCTTTGGGTAATGACAGTACAAAAATAATATATTAATTCGCGTAACCAAATTATTTCGATTAATTTTAATGGAATATAACAAGAAAATAGCCTTTCGTGCTTCTCGGACCATCTCTTCAGAATCTGTATTGGGGTGTTATGACTGGGCTACAGAACAAAAAAAGTTAGGGCGATGTGTGGTGAGCGGATTTCATTCTCAACTTGAAAAAGATGTGTTTCATTTTCTGCTGACAACAAAAACACCCACAATTCTTGTTCTTGATCGTGCTCCCTACAAAAAACTACCCCAAGAGTTTGAAGTGGCAATTGCTGATGGATTGCTGCAAATAATCTCTGTTTCAAACTCACCTCGACAAACCGAATAGACTGCACGGTTCAGAAATAAACAGATAATATCTATTGCGGATGAGGTTGTATTTGCTTCGCTCAACGAGCAAAGCTCTCTTTATCCACTGTAGATAGAGGCTAAATCAAACAACAAAAAGATAACACTCTTATGACCAAGTTACAAAAACTGTACAGCACAATCCAAAACCTAAAAGAGTTGGGGTTGGAGCTAGGCGATGACCTATTAAAACAAACCGCTGAACTGGAACAGGAGATCATCAAAAAAGAGATTTTACCAGTTGTCTCCGAAAAGATTGAGCCGATAATCAGTCAGATTCAGCGTGAACTTGTGCTAGTGGTTGATTATGTACCGAATGAACGATTAAGTGTCCGTATCTCGCGTAAACGGAACTTTACCGATCAGATGGAGACGATCGAGATTATACCTGACCCAAAAGTGGATCACAACATCGGAACGATCAAACGAAACTCTCCCACCAAGAGCGCTAAAACAAATCTGCGCGTTACATTACCAAACGGCAAAGTAATAGAAAATCGTTTTGCCTACGAAACACTACAAGAGGTTGTAATCTTGGCGGGTGTGGAGAAGGTGAGACCACTTGGAATTATTCAATGTGGAGTGCCGCTTATCTCTAATACACAAGATAATTTCTACAATCAAAAAGAGATTGGTAAGGGACTGTATCTTATCACTCATAGCTCAACTGGACAAAAAAGACAACAAATAGAGAAACTC
>JBKEBB010000092.1:0-34772 GCA_047972845.1 Bacteroidales bacterium | reverse complement strand
AAGAGATTGGTTTACTTCAAAGAGTTCTCTAAATATCTTCGCGGTTTGGTGGAGTGTTTCTGTTGTAGGAAGAATCTTGTCGGCCAAATAGTCTGAAGTGTAGGTGTCTCCTTTTTTGTCGAGAATAAATGTCCAGCAGTGTGATGTATTCAAACATCCATGTATGGGTATAAATTCAATACCGGAAGGAATCCCTACCGCCCTGAAAATAGAAACGGTCAGGTCAGCCATATCCCGACAGGAGCCTGCTCTGTATTTATCCATCAGAAGAGGAGAGGCAAGAGGAATGCGTGAGGCTTGGGCGGTAAAGAAGTTGACTACTTTTGCGAGGGTCGAGATTAATACTTGCGCCGCCGTAAGAGGATCTTCCGCATTCCCGGTTTGACGGAGGCTGTCAAGTAGTGGATTGTATTTTTCGTATAGAATGCGCCGAGTGCTGTCGGGCTGTTCATTGTTTACCCTGTAGGGAAGAATAAATCGACAGAATTGATCGAAAGGGATGTGTTTGCACCAAGGTTGCTCTTCCCATACGCGGAACGCTAAATCGATGTTTTCGATGAGATAAGAGGATTGTAGAGAGGTGATGTCGTGTTTCAGCTGAACACTGCTAAGAGAGAAGTTCCCAAAGCGTAAGGTCAATGAATCCAACACGGCTGAAGCATCTTTCACCCGTTTTAGGGCTTCGTAAACAGTACTGAATTGATCCAATAGTTTTCCTTCATAGTAGTAATGGTACGGCATGTTTTCGATAAGAAAACAGGCAGCTTGATACTTTAAACTGTCATTAGGATCGGAATGGTAGTGAGATAACACCTTTTCGAGTTCTGGACGATTCTCACCAGCCAATTGCAACGCCGTATCCAGCCTCGAGGATTTACTCGTGCAGGAGGTAATTACTAATAGTAGTAATAAGAGCTTGGTTGGTTTCATTCGTAGGGTGATGATAGTTTTAAACGTGTATAATTGAGTTAAACCACAATTTTTCTCTCTTTTTAGTAGAATAGACCTTTCACTGTATCTAAATAATGAGTGTATTTTCTTCTGAAGTAATCTGTTTTCCTTAGAATTTATTCATTGCATCGCGACATTTCAGTTTGTAGATCGAATATTCTCGATAAAGAGAGAGAAGTTGCCGATGGTATGAATGTCATCATTTATGTGCAAAGAAATAAACAAAATTTGAGGGGTATGCAATATTTCGCGTTACATTTTCTGTCGTAACCTGATTTTCTGTAGAAACTTTTGTTACTTTTTTTGTCATAATTTCTAACGTGAGATTTTTTATTATGGTTGTATCTATCGGTTCCATCGGCTATTCTTCCCCTCTTTTTGCTGTTTTCTTGCCTTTTAAGCCCTTTTGTGATTTTTCTTGTCTGGTAGATGATTTTGCTTTGTCGAATGTTTCATTTCGTTTTAGACACGACCTATTCTTTTGTGTAGTTACCTTTGACCTTTTGTTGTCTTCAGGGATAGCGAATCCGTAGGGTTGTTTTAGTCCCATTTGTACGATGAATATGATTCTTCTTTTTCCAGGACTTAATAGAGGGTGCTTGTGGAATGTACCGACCAAAACAGGGATTTTAAGAGATGTCTATGGTTTTGTAGTTGTGGTCTGCATTCAAGAGGAGTGATTCTTACTCTATATGCAAATGGAATTTGTATGGTACTAGGTGTTGGTTCTTATGTACGCTGGTATGATGACTGACCATCCGGCATAATACTCTGACGGAAAACCTTTGATGCACTAATGGAATTGAGTTGGGAATAATAGTATCCTGTTATTAATCCAATCTTGATATCAATTGGGAATTAATGGATTGAATATAATATGTTGTTTAATTGAGCTCTATTAATGGGCAAGGGGTCCGGCATATGCTTCGGGTGCAAACACAAAACCCGATTAAAGCAACGTCCGGACCCCACCCACCAAACAAAACGGAAAAACTATTTCCGGTTTTTTCATAGCATAATTTGGATCCTCCCTCATTTCTATTTTTACATGAAATGAGTCTATTCTTTGTTTAATTGTAGATCTCTATAGACTTATATTTTAAGGTGTATGTTTAGTAATGATTAAAAAAACTGGTATCTCATATACTATAATTTTGGAAGGTGAAAGGTTGTAACAGGCGTATTGCTGTTTACATCCAGTCCTACCAATGTATTTGTTTCTTCGTTTACGGTGAACCCCGAAATCGGAGTGTCAAGTATGTACTTAGCAAGGGAGTTTCCTTCGGTGTCAAATACGTATAGTTGTTGCCCCCCATTCTGTTGAGTTATATTTTGTTCTATTTTTGCTTGAACATCACTCATTTTCTCTCCTTGAAAAATCGCGTATATGCGGTTTTGAGTGAGTTGTATATCCCAGTATCCCATGATGCCGGCTGGAATGGCCCATTGTTGTGATACATTAAACACGGGGTCTCCCCCTTTTCCCTTAATAACTACATGCTGCTGGTCGGGACCAATCAGTTCGAGCACCTCCCCAAGTTGTGTGGCGAGTACGATTTGTCTGTTTACCGGATTGTAATCGATGAAACTTCTCCATGCTTGCGCCAGCGCCGGTTTGTAATCTTTGAATTGCTCCGGGTTATTACATGGAATCTCCCCTTCGGAGGATGTCACTTTTCCGTCGAAATTCAAATGGTGCAAGCGATACTCTCCTAAATAGCCGGGGATGATAAATCCTTCATCGGTTACTGCAAAATCAAGCGCTCTACTTACCTGTTTGTCGATGGAAATTTTTTGTTCTAAAGTGGCAGTGTGATTCTCAACTGAAAGACTCCAACGGGTAATCTCATTTTTGTTTGAATCGAGCACCCAAATGGAATCCAGTGAAAAGAATCGGATGTTTTCAACAATAAGTAGCTCTCCCGGCCCGTTTCCTCGTTTCCCAAATGAAACAATAGGCCTCATCTCTGGATAGGTGAAGGCATGAAGATAATTCTCCTCGTTGTGCAGGTCGTGTATTAAAGCGATTGAATCAAGAATACGAATGCGAAAGGGGTAACGCATCATAATAGAATCGGCAGATCCTATTTTTCCCCCTTGGATAGCATGTTGATTTTCGATAGTATTATCGGATGCGCCATTTTCTTTGGGACTCATGACGCATCCGGTTAATACGAGCAGTAGCCAGAAAAATCTCATTTAGTCAATTTTAGATTGGTAGTAGTTAAGCTTGTGCTGGTTGTGCTGAAACTGGTTGTGCTATAGCTTGAACTTGAATATTGTCCTCCCACAATAGCATACACTTTGGGTCCTGCGGGACAATCAAGTGGGCCCCATGCAAAGCACATATATCCTGGCCCACTTTCGTCATTAGCCAAAGCCTCCACGTTGTCAAGCAATAGATTGGACGGGTTCATCTTGGGGGTAACCAAATAGGATGCCGCTCCGGCGATGATTGCGATCCCCGCAACCAACACCATGCTTCGAATTGACTTTTTCACCTTCTTCATAGTTGTTTTTTGAGTTTAAATTATTACTTGCAAATTACGTGGATTATTCGAGAAAACATACTACTTTTGCCGTTACATTTTTGGTGACTTTACGAAAATAATGTTAATAACACCTCTTTCTTATGATCTGGCTACGAAATATTGCGGTTTCAACGGTGCTTCTTGCTCTTTGTTCGATCTCTGGGTACATCGGTTTCCAGAGTTCAAAAAGTGGGATTTCCCCGCTTGTGTCAGAAATATTGGATAAATCTTTAAGAGAGGAAGAGCGGATCCGATTGCAGGGAATGCCATTCTTTACAGACGGGATGATGGCCAATCATAATTCTGACACTATACCCATTGCAATTCCAACTGGTATTTTTAATTTCGTCAAATCAGGACGATTTAAATCTGCCTCTGCCGCAGAAAAGGACAGATTAGTAACGCAGTCTGTTGGATCATTATTTTTTCCTTTGAAGTTTCAAGTTGTAGATAGTCTTGTACAACAAAATTTAGCCGATAAAAATATTAGTATTGACTATGCGTTAATACATGCTAAGATTGATAAAACTACGGAAGTTATAGGTGATACCCTCCGATTTATGTTCCCAAACTCACGTGAGGTGTATTATCCATTAGGAGTTGATGATCAAATGAATGTGCGCTTGTTGTACTCTATTCCATTTCTTGAGATTGTCAATCGGATGCGTATTTCGTCACCTCCGGTATTCTTCTCTCTTGGTAGCTTTATCGCTCTCTGTATATTCCTTGGATTGATTTATCTGAAGAGCCGTACAAAAAAAAAGGTTGATCAGATTGTAGCGGATAAAAATAGATTGATGGCTTCGTTGAGTAAGACCGAGCAGCAACTTATGAGTCTGGAGGCGAAGAGTGTTCAATTGCAGAAGCAAAAAGAGCAAATGGAACGAAGAGCCGCTGATCTTACTCAGTTGAGATCGATCGAAGATGAATATCAGCGGAACGAAGCAGAGCGTGTGAAATTGAAGAAACTGTATGAGCAAGGGTTAGATAGTGAAGATTATATTGTTCTTACATTCGATGCCTATTACCATAAACGAAGTCGCCAACTGTTCTATAAGGACTCCCTTCTTCATCTTACCCCTCAATCTCTCAGAATTCTTGAGGCGTTGTTGTTGTCTAAGGATTTTAGACTTCCCAAAGATCAACTTATCAAGAAGGTTTGGAATGTGTATGTCTCTGAAGGAACAATTCGTCAGGCAATATTGCGTTTGAATAAATCTCTGGAGAAAATTCCCGGAGCAGGCTTGTCCTCTTCTTCCGCGGATGAGTATTTCTTCTATGTGGAAGGAGACATTCGAAATAAACAAGAAGAATAATGTCTTTTATCTTCTTATGATGTTTCTGTCATGCGATAGGTATTGAGGCGATTTTAGTTATAAATAGCGTTTTATTTCTTATTTATCCCTCTATCTTGAGATTTAGATTTGTAGGTTTCTCCAATATAAAAGGGCTGTTTGACGTTGTTCAGACGGTCCTTTTTCATTGTTCCAATAGGTTTAGTTTCTTTTATCCATGTTTAAATAGTTCAGATAGTCAATATTTAGTTTTATCCTCTTTCTTCTCCCAGATTTGAAATGCCTCTATTGCTTTTGTGTTAATCATTCGAATGGTTGGAAGCTTTCTTTCTTTATAGGGCAATGCAAACTCAGAATAGATGAAAGAGTCAGCAAACCCAATATTGCCGGCGTCATCTTTGGTATTGGCGTAATATAGTCGTGAGATCCTTGCCCAATAAATAGCCCCAAGACACATTGGACATGGCTCACAAGAGGCGTATAAGTCGCATCCGCTTAAGTCGTGTGTGCCTAATTTTCGACAGGCGTCACGTATCGCGTTGACTTCGGCGTGCGCGGTTGGATCATTGGATGGAACGACCGAATTGGCGCTTGCCGCTATTATTTCTCCCTCTTTAACAATAACGGCACCGAAAGGACCACCTCCATGTTGAATGTTCGTAATTGACAATTCTATGGCTAAATCCATATATTTCTTTTCCATCATTGCAGTTTTAGTGAATGAGTATATTGGTTCTTGCATGTAAATTTACGAATAATTCTTCTTATTCGGATTTTCCGTTCTTCCGTTTTGAGTTTGTTCGATAGGTTCGGTTATTTAGATCTCTATATATAGGTATTGTATTCTTGTTTGGTGACGCTTATTTTTATTTTCCTCATAATAATGAAAGGAGGCTGCCTAAATTGATTTAAGCAGCCTCTGTAATCATATTTCTCCTCCATATAGGAAAGGGGGGAGAGTATGTGTAGAATTCAGGGATATTACTCAAGAATCTTTACCTTAATGTTGCGGAACCATACATCGTCACCGTGGTCTTGGAAGCCAATGTATCCTTCTTGGTTTTCACCACCGCAGTTAAGTAATAGTTCGTATGCTTCTGGCCATTTTTCTTTGCTGAATTTGCTCTTATCTAGCATTTCTTTCCATTGATCGGTCCACAAGTGGTACTCAACAACTGGTTCGTCATTTTGATAGTGTACAATTGTTCCTTTGTAACACAAGATTTTCACTTTATTCCACTCACCGAAAGGCTTTGCGTTTTGTGGTTTAGCAGGAATCATGTCGTACAATGAAGATGACATACGGTTTCCATCTTTACCAAGTTTAGCATCTGGGTGGTTCTCATTATCCAATACTTGACATTCAGGAGCTGAGATGTAGATAGGCTTATCGGGCACCTCTTGAGCAAGATAGAAAATACCAGAGTTACCTCCTTTTGATACTTTCCATTCGAGTTCCAGTTCAAAGTTTTTGAATTTACGATCAAAGATGAGGTCTCCACCATCTGTGTTTTGTCCTTCTCCTTTACCAGTTCCGTTGAACTTGATAGCTCCATCTTCAATGGTCCAACGAGCAGGAACATCCTGACGATTGTATCCTCTCCATCCATTGAATGTTGTGCCATCGAATAAAACAATTACGTTTTCATCTTCTGCCTTTGTTTCAGGTGCAGCCGTTTCACTTGGTTTTTGGCCACCGCCACAAGCTGACATTAGAGTCGCCATTGCTACTGTTGCGACCATGTAGAACATTTTTTTCATACTGTTTACAACTATGAGATTAGTAAATAATTCGATTTTAGTTTTGAAACACCAAAGCCCCTCACCTTCATACGAAGGCGTGGAGCTTTGTTTTGTTCAATTATAAGTATTAATTTCAATCCTATTATTTAGGCATATCAACCAATTTCCAGCCTTGGCGATAGTTGTGCTTGATCAATCCTTCAGCAAATGCCTTAGCATTGATAGGATCTGTCATTTCTTTGTTAAATGAAGGATGTCCGTCTTTCACACTAAATCCGTCTTTAATGATGATTCTGAGTTTGTCGTCATCAGTAATGTTGGTAAAGCGCATGTTTTGACCATCCCAAAGTAACTCTTTGTTCAATTCTTGCAGACGAACGGCCAATACACCCATCACAACCATTTCGTTGAATGGTACTGCTTCAGAGAAGTCAGACGCTGTTTTCACGCGAGTAGCAGCAGGCTCTTTACAAGCACGGATCCAGTCTTGTTCGTGTGATACTGTAATTTCACGTTGAGTTTTAGGAACATTAGTAGGTACACGACCTGACAATAACCAAGGATTTTGTCCATAGCAACCGCAAAGAAGAGTGTCTTTTGTTCCGTGGAAAATAACCAAACCACCACCTTCGAGCATCAAAGGTTTTCCATCAGGGTAACCTGCTGGACGGTCAGGCATCATACCTCCGTCATACCAATAAACCTCAACCTCAGGCATGTTCAATTTGCCATGTTTTGGACGAGCTGGGAAAGTCAATTTCACGCGTTGAGCTTGAGGAGCACAGTCACGTAGCAACATAGTTGAAGAACCTTGAGCTTTTGTTGGGTATCCCAATTTCAACGCTTTAAATACTGGATGCAGGATGTGGCAAGCCATATCACCCAAAGCACCTGTACCATAATCCCACCAACCGCGCCAGTTCCATGGGTGATATACTTCGTTGTATGGACGCATGTTAGCCGGACCAGTAAATAGATCCCAGTTCAATGTTTCGGGAACCCAGTCACCTTTAGCGGGAGTCATCAAACCTTGTGGCCAAATAGGACGGTTTGTAGCAGCTTCAACTTTCTTGATTTCTCCAATCTCACCAGTCCAGATCCAATCGCAGATCTTGCGAACGCCTTCGCCAGATGATCCTTGGTTACCCATTTGAGTAGCTACTTGATACTTGTCAGCCAATTTTGTTAAAAGTCGAGACTCATATACCGAGTGAGTCAAAGGCTTTTGAGTATAGGCGTGTTTGCCCATTGTAATGGCATCAGCAGTGATGATGGCGTGAGTATGGTCAGCTGTCGCACACATGATGGCGTCAATTGATTTACCCATTTCGTCGAACAACTTACGATAATCCCAATATTTCTTAGCATCAGGATATCTTTCAAACACCTTTGCAGAATATTTCCAGTCCACGTCGCAAAGTGCAACAATGTTCTCGGTTCTCATCTGGGTAAGGTTAGAGTTACCCATACCTCCGACACCAATACCGGCGATATTCAGTTTGTCAGTAGGAGCGGTGTGTCCCCACTTTTTACCCAAAATTGTGCTTGGGGCAACAGTTATTCCTGCTGCTGCAATAGCACCTCTGCGCAAGAAATCTCTTCTTGAAATAGATTCAGACATGATATAAGTTTTTAATTAAGAGTGAATGAAAAAATTATTTAGGCATTTCTGGCAAACGGAAACCGTCACGGTATTTGTGACAAATCAGTTCGCGAGCGAATTCTTTAGCTGATACTGGTTGTGTGTATTTCTTGTTATAGGTCGGATGTCCGTCAACCACCTTCAAGCCATCGTCTAACACGAAACGCATTACGTCGTTATCGCTGATGTTTGTGAACTCCATTTTCGGTCCATCCCAATATAGGATACGGTTTAGTGCTTGCAAGCGTACTGCCAATACTCCCATCACAACCATTTCGTTGAATGGTCCTGCTTCAGAGAAGTCAGAGGCTGTTTTTACGCGGCTTGCCGGAGATTCTTTACATGCACGGATCCAATCCTGTTCGTGTGATACGGTAATTTCTCGTTGTGTTTTAGGAGCGTTGGGTATGCGACCTGATACTAACCAAGGACGGACACCGTAGCAACCGCAGATCAATGTATCTTTTGTTCCGTGGAATATAACGCAACCGCCATCATCGTTTAGATTTTTTCCTACAGGAACTCCTTCTGGGCGGGGAGGTTTCAATCCTCCGTCATACCAGAATACTTCCACCTCAGGCATAGAAACCTTCGGCATGTTATCTCTTTGTGGGAATGTCAATTTTACGGTCTGGGCATGCGGAGCGCAGTCAGCAAGCAGTAAGGTTGAGCTTCCCTGTACTTTTGTTGGATATCCAAGTTTTAATCCTTTGAAAACCGGATGAAGGATGTGGCAAGCCATATCTCCAAGGGCACCGGTCCCAAAGTCCCACCAGCCACGCCAGTTCCAAGGATGGTAAACGGGATTGTAATCTTTTTGTTGGCAAGGACCTAGGAAGAGATCCCAATTAAAGTTTTTCTTTGGTTTTGCACCTTTGGGATCAGGTAGAGAAAGACCTTGAGGCCATAACGGGCGATCGGTAAAGGCTTCTACTTTCGTTACTTCTCCAATTTCACCATTCCAGATCCAGTCGCAGATCAAGCGAACACCTTCTCCTGAAGATCCTTGGTTACCCATCTGAGTTGCAACCTTATGCTTATCGGCTAATTTGGTCAGAAGTCTTGATTCATATACAGTGTGGGTTAATGGCTTTTGAACGTACGCATGTATTCCCATGGTCATTGCCTCTGCACACGATATGGCATGTGTATGGTCAGCTGTTGCCACCATTACAGCATCGATGCTTCCTTTTCCCATTTCGTCCCACATCTTGCGATAGTCCCAGTAGCGTTTAGCATTGGGATAACGATCGAATGCTTTTTTTGCATAGTCGAAATCTACGTCACAAAGAGCAACAATATTTTCGGTTTCCATGTTTTTCAGGTTACCGAAGCCCATTCCGCCGACACCTATTCCGGCAATATTCAATTTGTCAGTCGGAGCGGTATGTCCCCACTGTTTTCCCAAAATAGCACTGGGTGCTATTGTGATACCTGCGGCAGCCAAGGCACCTCTGCGCAGAAATGATCTTCTTGAAATTGACTCTGACATGATATTATATTTAATTGTTAAAGTGTCAGTGGTTATTGTTCTCTTTGAGAAGCAAGAGTCAGATATTATTTTTCATCACATCCTCTCTATTTTCCTCTTCTTTCGGCAATTTCAGTGGATTTTCGAAACATCCACTTTTTCCTCGCAACAAATATAGATATAGTTCAGTAAATAAAAGGAGTCAGCGTGTTAATAATTACAAAGCCATTACGTGAAATGGCCGATTTATCGCTTTCTGGTTCAACTTTCTGTCACTTCATTTAAATCAACCTCAATGATCTTCCATATATTACTTTATTTGGCGATGAGCAGGTTACGAGTGCTTGTTGTGTGAGATCATTTCTGTTTTGTTTTTTTCAGTATTTCCTCAATCATTTGGTTGTTTCATCTTGTTTGTTAATTCTACAATCTATGTCAGATTATTCGAATCTCGTGTGGATTATATTAGATAGCATTGGCATGTTTACTCCCGTCAATATTTCATACAGACATTCAACGAATTTAGGAATCAATTTTTTCATATTTTGTTGCATCGTATCATATAAATAAAAAGGCAGAGAGGCTGCCTAACATTGTTAGACAGCCTCTCCTATTCATTTCAGCAGAACCGAAAATTAGTTTCTAAGTTTTGGGTTTTTCTGCATTACAGATTCAGCGAATGGTAGATACATTGATTTACCTGCCCATGGGTATTTGCTTCCAGACTCGCCGCGAACCTCGTTGTAAACAGTTGACGCGTCAACGAAGATACAGTCACCACGATCAATTGCTGGGTTGTCAGCAGGAGTGTATTGGCTATACTCTCTTGTTTTTGGGTATTTGCCGGTACGGAGGATATCCCACCATGCTTTGTACTCAGTAGGAAGCTCACGATAACGCTCACGCCATACCTCTTCAATAAACGCTTGTTTAGCGGAAGGAATAGAAGCGCGGATTTGAGCTTCAGTTTTGGTAATGTAAGCACGTTTCTTAACAGCAACCAACGCGTCAACAGCTTGAGCAGTTACACCTTCAGCTTGAGCAATGGCTTCAGCAGCGAACAAGTACATTTCAGCAAGGCGATAAACAGCCCAGTGACGACCTGAAGAGTTAGTCTCTTTCAATGCTTGGAAGTCATAGAAGAAGTAAGGAGAAGGAGTATTTGATTCTGGGTTGTTAACCGGATCAAGATTCTTTCTGATGAAGAAGTTAGCATAGTACTGACGTTCCCATGCACGTAAGTCATTAGCTGAGTCATAGATAGCCAACAGACGACGCTCCGGACGATATGAGTTGTTCAACAGTGTTGTTTTGGTTTCTCCTGAACCCAAACCTTCCACAGTAGTTGGCCATGCACTTTGGTTGATACCATTGTTGCTGATACCGATAAAGAACTCAATCGCGTAGATGTACTCCTTAGAAGACTTAGGAGCTTGACCAGCCTGAGCTTCTGGAGCCCATTTGTTGTAACCTCTTGCTGTAGGGCCAGCCGCGTTCACGTTGCGAAGTTTGTTGTATGCACTACCTTCACCTGGGTTGAAGATGTTGATGTTAGCACCGTTAACCACGTAGTTAGCGATTGTAGTGTCCACATCAGCGATGTCAAAGGTTGCATCGATTGTGTGTTGCTCCAATTCGTGAATACCCGCGTATGCACCTCCGGGAAGGAATTTCTTCGCTTCAGCGGCCGCTTTGGTGTACAATGTAGCGTCACCTGTGATACCGGCTGCAGACATGTATGCATCGATCAAAGTTGCAGAAGCAACAGTAGCAGTGATACGCATGTTGTTGTCGTACATTGATTTAGGGGTACCAAATCCTGGAACAGCCTCTTCAAGGTCAGTAATGATCTGTTTCCAAACCAAATCTTTTGAAGTTCTTTCAACTTCGAGGTCGTCAGCTGCTGATTGGTTTTCCAGTACCAAGGGTACATCGCCAAAGTAGCGAACCAACCACATGTAGTTTTGTGCACGGAGCACTTTTGCTTCAGCTACAAATTGAGCTTTCTCAGCATCGGTAATACCGGTTGTCTTGGGGTCCATGTCAGGAACGAACTTGATGATCGCGTTCGCACGTTGAATATAAATGTATGGATCGTTAAACAATGGAGCCAACCAGTTGTCGTGCGCGTTTGATTGAGGATCCAAGCGAGCCAATGGTTTTGACAATGAGTGAGACATTTCACCATATTCGTTGTTCAAGAACAGACCGGCTCTCCAACCTCCGAACATGTGGTTTGATCCGTTGTACACACCGGTATTGTACCAGCTGTTGGCGCCTGAACGATACAGGTTGTTCACCGAGGCCTGAACATTCTTAGCTGAAGTGAAGAAACCTGCGCCTGCAAGTTCACTCTTCGGCTCTTCTTTCAGGAATGAATCGGCACATGATGTGAAAGCCAGTAGGCTAACACATGCAAATCCTAAAATTATTTTATTCATTTTCATTTTCTTGCTTTGATTGTTTAGAATGTTACGTTAGCTCCCAAAGTGAACACGATAGGACGTGGGTATTGGAAGAATGATTGGTTTTGAGAGAATACGTTACCTGTTGTAGTACCCTCACCATCATAACCTTGGAACTTGCTTGAATAGATCGAGAAAGCGTTCTCAACACTTACATAGGCACGTAATGCGCTCAAACGAAGAGCATTGGTAACCCCTTTGTCGAAGTTGTAACCCAATTGGAACAAGTTACCACGGAGGTAAGAAGCGCTTGACAACCAACGGCTATCCATTGTTGAATCTTGTCCGTCGAAAGAGGCCAAACGAACTGCTTGTACTTGGTTAGGAACATCTGTTGGTTTGCCCGGGCTCCATGCGTCAAGTAAGATTGAAGCCAAACCACCTGTCAAACCGAAACGGTCTTCACCTGAGTGATAGTAACGTTGGTTGATCTTTCCACCCAAAGTAAATTGAAGGTCAATGGTCAAGTCAAAGTTTTTGTAGTAGAATTTGTTGATCCATGATCCTTGAACAGGAGGAACTGATGGTCCTTGAAGCTGTTTTCCTGTACGTTTTTTGAATGAATCATCGCTTTCACCATCTAATCTTGGCAAGTTGTTGTTACGGAGAGCGGTACCTACACGGCCACCATACTGAGCAACAAATGCTTCTCCTTTGATACCAACACGGTCAAGGATGTAGATAGAGCCTAAAGGTTCGCCTACGCGCATGATCACGTCACCACCCAACCAGCTGTCAGTTGTTAAGTCAGCGTTGTTGTTAGCCAATTTCTCTACTTTATTCGAGTTGTAGTTGAAGTTCAGAGTTGAGTTCCATTCGAAATCTTTTGTTTGAACAGGAACAAATGTTACCATCACGTCAATACCTTGGTTAGATACCGCACCAATGTTTCTCATGATTGAGTTGTAACCAGAAGAAGCAGGAATTGGAGCGCTCAACAACAAATCGTCTGTGTATTTGTAGTAGTAAGAAAGGTCAAAATTCAAACGGTTTTTAAACATGTTCAAGTTGAAACCAACGTCAAACTGCGCAGTTTTCTCCCATTTCAAGTCAGGGTTAGAAAGACGAGTTGGAGATGCTGAAGGCACGCGTGCGCCACCGATCAATGTAGTACCGAAGCTATAAGTTGACAATGAGTTGAATTGTCCAATTTCAGAGTTACCGGTAACACCATACGAGGTGTGCAGTTTCAACTGGTCAATCCAAGTAATGTCTTTCATGAACTCTTCGTTCGAGATCATCCATCCCAAACCAAGTGATGGGAACAACGCGTATTTGTTGTTGGCACCGAATCGTGAAGATCCGTCCACACGAGCAGTCACTGTAGCCATATACTTATCGTCGTAGGTGTAACCTCCACGGAAGAAGTATGAGTTCATCGCCCAACGGCCGTAGCTTGATCCCGGAGTACCTGGTTCAGAACCTGCACCAATGTTGTCAAAACCAAACGCGTTGGTAGTGAAGTTACCTGAGTTTGAACTCATGTTACGGTTTACACGCTCAGTCCATGAAAGACCCAATACTCCGTTTACACGGTGTTTGCCAAATGCTTTGTTGTAAGTTAAGAAGGTCTCTTCCTGCCAGTAGAGGATGTCGTCGAATGAAAGGCTAACATATCCTTTACCACCGTTGTCCTGGTTAACCAAACCGAATGGTTGATGTTGTCTCCAACGACGCATTTGAGCATCCACACCAAATTGTGTTTTCAGATCCAAACCATCCATCAAGTGGAAAGTCAACGCGGCGTTACCGAAGATTTGTGTACGGTAGGCCATGAAGTTACGTTGGTCAAGGAAGTGAACAGGGTTAGGAGCCGCCTCGAATCCGAAACCGTTGATTGAACGGCTTGAACCGACTGAAGAAGAAGTTGATGACCAACCTCCGTCAGGATATTTCACAGGAATGATGCTAGGCATCTCGATAATCATACGGATAGCGTCCATACCTCCTGATCCAATTTGAGTCTCACGCTGCCATGTGTGGTTCACCATCAAGTTGATACCTGTTGACAACCAAGGCGTTGGTTTCGCGTCGTAAGTCAATTTAGCGTTCAAACGCTTCATGTATGTGTTGTTAACGATACCTTGTTGGTCGGTATAGTTCAAGAACGCACCTACAGAAGAGTTTTTACCACCTTGTTGGATGTTCAACTGGTGGTTATGAGAAATAGCTGTACGAGTTGATTCCTTTTGCCAGTCTGTGTTGTACAGGTTCACCAAGTTTTTGTCGTCAGCGTTTCTCCATCCTTCAGGATTGAACGCGCCGTCGATGCGGAAAAGAGGTTGGAACTGAGGATTCGCAGGGTTGTTCATAGAGATGTTTGTCCAGCGAGCATTCAATTCAGAAGCAGATTTGCCACCGAAACGCTCGGCGTTCTGCATACCGATACGATAGGCTTTCATCCACTCGTCACCGGTCAATGTTCTCATTTTGCGAGCCATCATAGAAGCTGAAACCCAACCGCTATAAGAAACAGTCGCTTTTCCTTCTTGAGTTCCACCACGTTTGGTAGTAACCATGATCACGCCGTTTGCACCACGAGCACCGTAGATAGCAGTTGCAGAAGCATCTTTCAATACCTCCATACGCTCGATGTCATTCGGGTTAACAAACTGGAAGTCTTCCATTACTACTCCGTCCACCACGTAAAGAGGCTCACCAGCTGCTTGGATTGAAGAGCGACCGCGGATAACAACGCGAGTACCTCCACCAGGCATACCTGAGTTGATAAATACGTTTACACCGGGAGCGATACCTTTAAGACCCTGAATCGCACTGAACGATGGGGTACGAAGAAGGTCTTTCGCGTCGGCAATGGCGATAGAACCGGTTACGTCAGACTTACGCTGAACACCATAACCTACTACCACTACCTCATCCAGCTGTTCGCTGTCTTCAACGAGGGTAACGTTTACTACATTTTGAGAACCTACAGCAACTTCTTTAGTAGTGTAACCTACATAAGAAACCACTACAACTGCGCCGGCAGGTACATCCAGTGTGTACTTTCCGTCGATGTCGGTGATTGCACCAACGCTTCTGTTACTTTTCAGCACAATGTTGGCTCCGATAATCGGCTCACCCGCATTGTCTGTAACAGTACCACTGATTTTCTTCGTTTGCTGTTGCATCATTGCAATGGCAGCATCGTTGGCATCTGCTGCATTTACAGAAAATGTACAAACAGAAGCAACAAGAAGAAGAGTCAAAGCTTTACTCCAAGATTTTACATTCATTTTGTTTGATTGTTTTTCAAAGTTTGTTTATAAAAAAATAAAGAATCATTTTATTAGCGATAAAAATGTAACGAGATATAGATCTTTCCTTCATTTCACCATAGGCAATTCAGTTTTAAGTGGTTAAACAATGTATTAAAACTTTTGTAGTCATAATTTTACGCTTAAGTCTCAAAAAAACTCCTCGTTTAAGTGGGGAGGCCTGATGTTGTCTCGCAACATTCGTAGGGGATCTTTTATATGCCGAATTCCATTCCGGTTTTTTATGGCACCCCTTTCTTTCCCTGTTTATCTGATATGAACAGACCGGATGCTCTTTTGAACATGCAAATCTAAAACGGTTTTATCTAACAACCTAATACCCAAAACATGTTCTATGACATGTATATCGGAGGGCGTTGGTAGTGTTTTGAAACTTAGTCGAGAAATTTAATACAATGAAAAGTGTTTCAAGTGGGGTTGTAAGGTTCGAATAATGTTCTTATAAAATCAAAAAAATAGTACACGAGTTATCAAAATGCGTTAAATAGGGCGCTTTTTGAAGTGGAATGTTCCTAAATCCAATCGTATTGACATAAAAAGCATCTAAAATCGAAATTGTGAATAGCATCTCCTTTTAACAACGAAACTTTAACATTGTATGAACACAAAGTTTCTGTGAATATAGTCTTAAACGTCATTGAAAGCAAGTAAAAGGGCAAAAATCAGAGGGTGTCGATTCCTTAAACTCTCTTTTAGAGAATTTAGAGAGGGATAATCAATCGATTCATTATGAGGATAAAGAGTTTATTTTGTATGTGTCTCTGATACTAGGTGAGTTTCTTGTCACGCGATGTTCGATTATTGGTAGAATAATTGTGAATAAAGAAGAGCATCCGGTCTTCTTAACTGCAATGATAGGAGCTCGTTATCTTAGCGGACAAAGAGTGGGTTCTGTCGTGTGTTAGATATAAGGGATGAATCAAACGCTGATAATCTCGTTAAATTAGGACCTGAGTGATTTGTATATAAAGAGAAGGGACTGTCCCATGCGAGGAGGACAGTCCCTTTATAATTGTTCAGAGAATGAGCTTATGCTCTTCTATTATATCTCAGTCTTTGGGCGATTCTCGGGGGCCGTTCCAAACTCTTTGTTGGGGGCGTTGCCCATTACAAAGGAGAGAGTACCGCCGTTCATGATATCGCTGTAGGTGATGAACGATTTGGTGTAGGGTTGTCCGTTCAGTGTCGCCGATTGGATATAGATGTTTTCATCGGAGTTACCGGGTGCTTCTACCACAAATGTCTTTCCTCCGGGGAGATTAATCGTCGCTTTCTCGAAGAGAGGGCTACCAAATACAAAGATTCCGTTTGACGGATTCACTTGATAGAATCCGAGCGCGGACATGATGTGCCATGCCGACATCTGACCGCAGTCTTCGTTTCCGATTATACCGTCATGTTGGTCTGTGTAGAACTCTTTCTGCACAAAACGAACCTTCTCCGCTGTTTTCCATTGCTCTCCGGCGTATGGATAGAGGTATGCGATGTGGTGGCTGGGTTCGTTGCCGTGCGCGTACATACCGATCAGTCCGCTGATGTCGGCTGATGCTTCGGCTCCCATGTCGCCTTCAGCAACAAAGAACGAATCGAGTTTGGTGGTGAATTGAGCGTCCCCGCCAAACAGGCTGATCAATCCCTCCGGATCTTGTGGGGCGAAGAAGGTATATTGCCAACCGTTTCCTTCGCAGAAATATCCTTTTCCGTGGATCGATTGGAAAGGATCATACGGAGTGAGGAATTTACCGTTTTCCATTACCGGACGAATGAAGTTGATGCTTTTATCGAAATAACGCGCGTAGTATTTGCCTCGTTTGAGGAATTCGTCGTACTCTTCGTTCTTTCCCATTTTCTTAGCCATCTGAGCAATACCCCAGTCGCCTACGGCATATTCCATAGCAATGGATGTAGCCTCCCATACTTTGTCGGCAGGAATAAATCCACGTTCCATCACGTAGGGCACTCCGACCTGTTTTTCGTAGGTAGCGGACGCTTTCATGTAGTTGAACGCGCGTTCGGGATCAAAACCACCGATTCCTTTCAAGTATGCATCGGCAATGATGGGTATCGCGCTGTAACCGGGCATGCAGTTGGTTTCTCCCCCGAGCAGGTGCCAGATCGGAAGTTTTCCCTGCTGATCGAATATCGACAACTTAGAATTTACGAAGTCGGCTACTTTGTCTGTTTTGAGGATGGTGAAGAGAGGGTTGAGTGTGCGATAGGTATCCCACAAAGAGAATGTAGAATAGTTGTCCCAGTCGGCTGTGATGATTGAGTCGTTGGCTCCGCGGAATTGTCCGTTTACATCGCAATACAAAGTGGGCGCGATGAATGAGTGGAACATCGCGGTGTAGAAAATGCGTTTGGCACGCTCATCTTTGGTGTCGATCGTAACACTTGCCAGTTGCTCGTTCCATTTGTTGATGGCTGTAGCTTGCACATTCTTGAAATCCCACGCGGGCATTTCGGCTTTGAGGTTTGCCATGGCGTTCTCGGTACTTACCGATGAGATGGCCACTTTCGTTTTTACCTGTTTGGCTCCCTTTTTGAAGGTGAGAACTGCTTTTACCCCTTTTGCTTTTAATTCAGCGCCTTCGGCGGGCTCGTCGTTGTCAAACACATTAAACGATTCAACGGGGGTGTCGGTCACCAGCGTAAAGAATACTTTGTGCAGAGGACTCCATCCGCGAGAGACGCGGTATCCCTCGAATGTGTATTCGTCCACTTTGCGAATGAAGGTCTCAACCGGACGGTCTCCGTTGCCTTCCAAGAGATTAATCAACAGGCGGTTTTCGCTTTCTGCAGAGTAGGTGATGCGGTGCAAGGCCACACGTTCGGTGGTGGTCATTTCGGCTTTCACTCCATTGTCCATCAGCAACGAATAGTATCCCGGAGATACCTGTTCGTTTTCATGTTTGTAGTACGAAGAGGCAGCTCCTTCGATGTTTTCCTGAGTACCACGTTTTGTGCGCATCTCCCCAGAGTAGGGCATGATAAGGATGTCGCCAAGATCGGCACAACCTGTTCCACTGAGGTGAGTGTGACTGAATCCGATGATAATACTGTCCGAATAGTGGTATCCGGAGCACCAGTCCCATCCTTTGTGGATGTTTTGCGGACCGGCTTGAATGGCTCCAAAAGGAACGGAAGCCCCTACAAACACGTGTCCGTGACCCCCTGATCCGATGTATGGATCAACGAAAGCCGCCAATCCGGTCACTTCGGCCACCGCGGTGTCGGGGGCGCATGATGGCATGGTCATCAGTGATGCTGCCGCTGCAACGAGAAAAAAGAATTTCTTCATGTGTATAAGTGATTAAAAATAGTGTTGTTTTGAAAATTAAGAATTTTCCAGTCAGCAAAGAAACAAACATTTAACCAATAAATAAAATGAATCGGACTACAATCCTTTTCATCTGAAGTTGATTGAATGGCTCTGTATCTTCCGTTTTTTTGTCAACTTTGATGTCTTATTTGGATGATTTTATAATGACTGAATATGAAAGACAACCATTCCATCATACTATGGAGATGTTGGTTTAGCGATACTCTCTGTGGCTTTCATATACAATATGGTGTCTTCGCTCCGCACTGTATTCAAGTGAAATATCTTCGTTCGGGCTCGGTGTATGATTACATCATCGCGGTACAGGAGATGCTGTTTGAAATAATGTATCGCGTGCGCGCGAATCAGTGGGAATACATGCAGAAGTCTGTCCGCGGAGAGAACGAAACCGAATGATCGATCAATTTAGAATGTTTAACTCGAATGAGCATTCATATTATAGTATCCTACTATTCGTATTCTTACTTCGGTGTACAGGGTAGTGCATCGCGGTGTACACCCTGCTTACGTGCCGTGTACAGCGGAATTGGCTATGGTGTACAGCGGGACTGCAATCCGAAGGCTCGATCGGGACAACCGAACCGCTTGGATCGATTCAAGTTACAGGTGTGTTTCTCTTTTGTGTCAGGTTGCGCACTGATGATCGAATTTTCCCATGGAAGAATCATTGTGTGGGTAATCATCGGAAAGACCTGCGGCTTGCTTCACGTACCTTACTCCCCTTTTACCGGATGGTATCTGTTATACCATGTCAGGGCGTTTTCGTACCCCTCATCGTAGAGCCGTTGTAGTCGTCGATAGTCGGTGGTCAATCGACCCACCTCAAGAGGTTTGAGGGGGCGAATGATATCCACCGCTCCTTCGCGCTCCATCTGTTCCACCCACTCCAATTGCTCATTGTAGCGAGCGGGGCGATTGTAGAGCATTTCTCGAACTTTCGGATAGCGGGGGAGGATGAATGAGGGGACTTTGAATTTAGAAGGTGGTTTACGAAATCCTTCGTTTTGAGTCAATACAACTACGGCCTTTGAGAATCCTTGCCCGAATGCCCTTTTTAGGGGAATGGAGTCGGCAAGTCCTCCATCGGTCATAGGTTGTCCATCCACCCATACTTCGGGCGAGAGGATGGGTAGGCTGCAAGAGGCGCGGCCGATTGTGAGCAACCGTTTCGGGTCGGCACGCTCTTCCACTTAATGAGCCTCTCCGGTGATGCAATGTGTGGCAACCACCTCAAAGCGACCGGGGTTGGAAAATGCCGCGGCAAAGTCGTAGGGATAGAGGGTGTGAACCAACTCTTCATAGAGCAGATCCAGGTCGATGACCATCTTTTTCTTCAGCCATGGACGGATTCCGATATAGGGTTGTTCCTTCATCAAGGTGACGTGAGCGTAGTATGAACGTCCTCGCTGTCGCGAAAAATAGGAGAGGCCGTTGTTTGTGCCTCCGGATACTCCTATCGAGTAGGGGAAAAGGAGACCCTTATCCATAAAAAGATCGAGAACACCGGCTGTAAATGCCCCACGCATACCGCCCCCTTCAAGGACAAGAGCGGTTTGATCGATCCGAAACTGATCCATAATTACTTTCCATTTATTAGTAGGACAAAGGTAAAACTTATTCCCTTTGTGACGCGTTTTTGACTTTCTCTTTTTCCGAAATAATACACCTTTTGACTTGACTTAAAACTCTGTTTTTACAGTGTTGGCAGAATCTGTCGAGTGAATGAGTATGGGGGATGTTTCGTTGATTGGTTGTGAGGAGATCCTATTAAAGACCTATATGGAGGAGATTCTCTTTTTAGATTATTGGAAGGAGAAGTGAGGACATGTGAAACAAATAGAATATACCCGTGCGATTGAGCCTTGATGTAAGAAATCAGATCGCACGGGTATAATCAGGATTATAATGTGAGAGAATAAGAAGATGTGTGGCTATTGGTTCTTACTCTTTTTGTTTTCAGCAGTGGCGGTTGTCGGTTTTTTTGTTGCTTTGACCCTTTTAAGTTGGGCTTTGAGGACCTCAATCTCTTCCGCCTGATTATGGATAGTGGTCAACAGCGCGTTCAACTCTTCGTTTTCGATGCTGGTAGGGTATTGTTCGTTTACCCGCATGATGAAGTCGCTGAGGATATTCATGTAGTTGGTAAATGCTTCGAAGGGGGTTTCGTAGGGGCTGAAGAAGCTATGGACCGCACCGTCTGAAAACCGTTTTGTACTCATATAGTAGAAGTGATCACTCGTTTGCAGGTAGTTCCAATCCTGCATCAGTCGGCGGTTGCCACACAAGCGTACCCGTTCGCTAACCGAGTAGAGCGATTTGAAGGCTTCGTTTTGCAATACGTTTCCGAGCCATGCGCTGGTGTCGCGCTCTTCATCGGCCCACGAGATGGGGTAGGGCACATGGATCTGATCAACGGCGCTGATGTTTTTAATCGCTTCGCCCGGAGTAGAGAAGGTGATGCCTTTGGATTCGGCATAGGCGGGTAGCGCCTTGAAGAATTCAAAGATGCCAGTCTCTTTGGGTTGCAGGTTGCCGAGCACATCATATCCCATAAATAGATTAACCACCTGTTCGCTTTCGGGCATGGCCTCAATCCATCCCATCAGTTTATCGGCAGTCAGCGGGTATTTGTTCCATGTGTAGTTGCCGAATCGGAAGGAGATATCATCGCTTAGTTTGAAATTTTTGAGAAGAAGCTTCAGTTTCGGAGCCGTGGAGCAGCTATACACATAGTTGGGACTTTTCCATCCGAGCACATGCTTGGCTCCTTCGGTAATCATTCCTTTGTAGCCGAGCGATGCTACCAATGAACCTATTTCATCGGAGTATATCAACTCGGTGTTGCGGAAAATTTTGGGTTTGACTCCAAATACCGTATGGATTTTGTCGCTGTGCTGTTTTACCTGACGGGTGAATTCGACAGGATCGGAGAGTGAGGAGAGCGAGTGGGCGTATGTTTCTGAAAGAAGTTCCACACATCCGGTTTTGAGCAATTCCTTCATTCCGTCGATAAATTCGGGACAATATATCTCGATCTGTTCCAGGGCCATGCCTGAAATGGAGTATGCCACCTTGAATTTATAGTCGGAACTCTTGATCATCTCCAACATCAGTTGATTGGCCGGAATATAGGCCTTTCGTGCAATGTTGCTGATGATCTCTTCGTTGTTGTAGTCGTCATAATAGTAGTGATCACGACCTATGTCGAAGAAGCGATATCTCTTCAACCGGAATGGTTGGTGAATTTGAAAATAGAAACATATCGTTTTCATAACTCAATTATTATTGTTTGTTGTCAGGTGTTGCGAGACTTTGATATGCAAATCGGAGGATCACTTCGGATCTATTTTATTTGCATGTATGTTTTATGCGGTTAATATTACTGCTTGTATCTTTGTTAGTAACGTTTGGCGATGGTTTTGTTGTAGAGGTCGATTACCTTTTGTCCGGCTTTCTCCCAGACAATTTGATCCACTTCGTTTTTCCCTTCCACCCTGAGATGATCGTACATGGCGGGATATTGAATGATGGAGTAGATTGCGTCTGCCATGGCATGAACATCCCAGTAGTCTGTTTTAATCACGTTAAACAGGATTTCGGCACAACCGGACTGTTTCGAGATGATAGAGGGAACACCCACCTGCATGGCTTCAAGGGGAGAGATTCCAAACGGCTCCGAAACGGATGGCATCACATATACATCGCTTGCCTTGAGCATTTCGTACACCTCTTTGCCTTTGAGGAATCCGGTGAAATGAAAATGGTCGGCTATACCCCTTCGGGCGGCAAGTCGGATCATCGCCTGCATCATGTCACCGCTGCCTGCCATTACGAATCGAACATTCTTCGTACGCGTAAGCACCATGGCTGCCGCCTCTACAAAATATTCAGGACCTTTCTGCATGGTAATGCGTCCGAGGAAGGTGACTACTTTTTCGTTTCCCTTCATGGGAACGATGGCTTCGATTTCCTTACTGATGGGTTCCACGGCGTTGTGTACGGTGGTAACCTTGGCGGGATCAATGTTGTATTTAGTGATTACGGTGTTGCGAGTAAGGTTGCTTACACAGATGATATGATCGGCGTTGAGCATGCCGTCGCGTTCGATGTTGAAGACCGTCGGATTGACCTTGCCTCTACTTCGATCGAAATCGGTGGCGTGAACATGGATGATCAACGGTTTGCCCGATACATGTTTAGCATGAATGCCGGCGGGATAGGTAAGCCAATCGTGGGAATGGATCACGTCGAACTCTCTTGCACGCGCGATGACACCAGCTATGATCGAATAGTTGTTTATCTCTTCGAGAAGATTATCGGGATAGCGTCCCGAAAACTCAATGCATCCAAGCTCGTTGGTATGTTTGTAGTTGAAATCAGCATAAATATGGTTACGCAAGTGAAAATATTCGTCGGGGTGCATTACCTTTCCGATGCGTTGGGTCACCAGATCGAACGGTACGTCTTTCCACACAATCGGAGTGCTGTTTGCCCCGATGATGTGCAGAAAACTTTTATCTTCGTCGCCCCAAGGCTTGGGTATCACAAACGTGATATCCATGTCGCCGCACTGGTGCATTCCTCTAGTCAACCCATAGCTTGCGGTGCCTAATCCACCTAATATGTGGGGAGGAAACTCCCATCCAAACATGAGTACTTTCATACAGTAGTTTATTCTTTATTGAGAAGTATGGAACTTTCAAAAAAATCAATTCGTCATCGACTTGGAATGTCGGTAGCTAATTGACTTAGATGTTGGTTTCATATTGTGGGGTATTTGAAATATTATTTGTTTCTTATCTTGTCCACCCTAAAGTGGGGTCGAGTGAGTTCGCCTATTCGCACTTTTTAAATCTATAAGTAGGTAGCCAGTAGTTTCTTTATCCGGAGAATGCTGGCTACATTCATCGCATAGGAGATTGCTCCGCGAGCCTGATAGGGAGGATTGCCATCGAACAGTTCGGCAATCGTTCCTATGCAGTGGTTGGCCATCTCTTCATCAAACCCGATTAACATCCGCTCTACAAACATCACTCCCGACTGTCCGAATATTTTAAGGTAGGCTTCGAGATAGGGGCCGAAAAGCCATGGCCAGGCCGTTCCTTGGTGATAGGCTTGGTCGCGTTGTAAAAAATTACCTTCGCAATAGGGATTGTATCCTTCGCTTTTGGGGCTAAGGGTGCGGAGTCCTTTGGGGGTAACCAACTCCTTGGTGATATAGTCGAGAATGCGTTTGCGTTCGGGGCGTTCGAGAGGAGAGTATGGCAGAGATACGGCGAACACCATGTTGGGGCGAACACTGTAGTCGCGGGGGTATCTGTGGACATAGTCGAACAGATAGCCGTGTTCGTTCATAAAGGTGGCTCGGAATGATTCGCCGGTACGTTGCGCCTTTGCGAAGAGTTTTTCGGCACGCTCTTTGTTGCCTCTTTTTTCGGAAAGGGTTCCGCTAAACATAAGAATGTTGTACCATAATGCATTGAATTCAACCAAATATCCCGTTCGAGGAACAATTGACAACCCATTAAGAGTAGAATTCATCCAGCTGATAGGACCGTGGGTACCATCGGAATAGAGCAATCCATTGCTTTCGTGTTTCAGGTTGGGATGTGATGATTTTGAGATATAATCAACTGTTTCATCGATGAAATCACCATATTTGGCAATACACTCCTCTTCAGAGATATCTTTGGCGAATTGTTGAATTGCCCACATGGCCCAGAGCAGAGTGTCGGGTTGTTCAATCTCTTTGATGATGGTGTCGTGTTCGCCACGTTGCATAAAGCCGCGCATGGCTCTTATTCCGGCAGTCATGATTTGTTCAAACGAATCTTGACACCCCATGCTCAGCGTGCATCCGGGTAAGGCGATAAACATATCGCGGGCTCTGACCTTAAACCACGGATAGCCGGCCAACAGATAGAGATCGTTGCCAACTTTGTGATGGAATTGCTGCGCGGAGTTTATCAGACAATTGGTAAAACTATTGCGGAATGTCCGACTTTTCCACTCTTTGTCATAGAGTCGTTTAATACTTCGAGGAGTAATGGGGGTATCTCCGGCGGAGAAATAGATGCTTTCACCCTTCTTAATTGGAAGTTCGAAATAGCCGGGCGTATAGAGATCCTCTTTATAGTCATATCCGCGTTCCATCTCCTTTAGGTATTCAATGCCTTTATGCCACGCCGGATTGAAGTTGAAGGAGATCGGTTTATTGAATTGCATGTTCAATAAAGGATAGCTCGGGTATAATTTAGTGGCTATTCCATTTTCAATATTGGTAAAGTCGCTCAGGTAATGATTGTTTTCATACGTGAGCATGTTGACATTCCGAAAGGCAAGAAAGGGTTTGAAACGTAGGATCGTCGGCGAATGGGCATCGACCAATGTGTATTTGATCAATACTCGGTTTTCATGGGATACGAACAACTTCTCTTTGGAGAGAACAACTCCCCCCACACGATACACTGTTTTTGGAACCGACTCGAAATCGAACTCACGGATATACTTATGTCCTCTGGGACTGAAGTTGTCTCCATCGTATTTATTGATACCTAAGTTGAACTCGGCACCATGCTGGATAACTGTTTCATGCAAGGTGGAAAGCAGTACGTGGTTGTCATCGTCGAGCTCAGGAACGGGCATTACCAACAGTCCATGGTATTTTCGCGTATTGCAATCGACCACCGAGGTGCAATGGTATGCTCCCGACTTATTGGTTCGCAGTACCTCCAGTTTGAGAGACTGATCAAGATTGATAAGTAGGTTTTTATCGAATTTCAGGTAGCTCATATCAAAATCGGCTGAACGGTTAATAAATTTCAAGAAATGACAATATGAAACGAAACAATGCCCTCATTCTTTCCGGATGATTTATGAAATGAAAGAGGGGTAATGATATCGTTTCTTTCGAGGAATCGCGATCTATTAGTGCCGAAATATAGCAAATTAATCGCATGCGATGCCTCAACGTTTAGAAAGATTGTAGTTAAATAAACAAAACAACTCTTTGTCGAGAATCATTAACCTCTAAAAAGTGTTGAAAAACATCTGCCCAAACATTACTTGCCCTTCTGTATGGTTAACAATTTAACTAATTGTTTGGTAGAGTAGCCTTCAAATAACCAATTACTTACTATCTTTACACCTGAATGAATATGTTCAATTAATCTCAAATCTATGATACGGTTATCGGGTATTACCAAACAATTCTCAGATGGTGAGGAGAGAGTGAATAAAGTCTTACGAGGAGTAGATCTTCATGTTGAGAGGGGAGAGATGGTGGCGATTAAAGGTCCTTCGGGAAGTGGCAAATCCACTCTACTGAATATTCTCGGAACGCAATTATATCCGGACAAGGGGCGTTATCTGTTCGATGAAAAGGAGATCGATATTCCGGGTGTTGACTATTCCCGTTTTCGCAATCAATCCATCGGTTTTGTGTTTCAAGATCATCGGTTGCTTCCTCAGTTACCGATTCTCCAAAATATTCTTTTGCCCACATTGGCTTTTTCGGACCGATCTACCGATGAGGAGGTCATTCGAGCTCATTCTCTGCTTCAGCGTGTAGGATTAGCAGTTGATTCTTCACGAATGCCTTCGACCCTTTCGGGGGGTGAGTCGCAACGGGTGGCATTGTGCAGAGCGTTAATTATGAAGCCTAAGGCGGTACTCGCCGATGAACCGACTGGACAACTTGATCGGGAGAATGCGCTTATCATTGCACGATTGTTGCATCAGATGTCGAAGGAAGAGCATGTGGCCATTGTGATGGTTAGTCACTCCGATGAGGTGTCTTCAGTGGCGGATCGGATATATAACTTGGCAGATGGAGTTTTGAAATAATTGGATTGAACATAGTAGAGATGAAAGAGAGACTATTTACCCGTGGGAAGTTAAACCTTGCCTCAAAACAATATTATCGCCCTTTTCATCGGTTGATTCTCATCGCAGCCGTTATAGTAACCTCTGTGCTTACAGGGAGTCTTCTGATTGGAGATTCGGTGAGAGGAACACTCGAACGAAAAGCACACGAACGGTTGGGTGATACCGAAACGGTGATTGTCGCTTCGGGTCCAATGATGAATAGTGATTTTCTCAATAATCCCCTTTTTGGAGGAGAGGGTAGAGGGGTGCTGTTGAGTCAAGGGTTTGTTCCCAACAACGGACGGATGATCCCGGTAATGGTATGGGGTTTTGACGATATGGATATTCCTCGTGGAGAAGTGGTCATGAACGAACGATTGTCTGACGAACTCTCGGCCAATGAAGGAGCTGAGATTGTTCTTCGACTTCCTGCAAACGGATTGGTTCCTTCCGGCTCACTTTTTGTTACCGATGTATATACCACCTCGCTCCGTTTGACTTTTCGACGTACATTGGATCGGAAGGAGGGCGGAAACCTACTGCTTGCCAACCAACAAACAACTCCCCTTAATCTGTTTGTTAATAGAAAAGATCTCGAAGAGGCATTGGAAGTACCCGGTAAGATCAATCTGATTCTTCATCCGCGTCTTCTGCCTATTGATTCAATCCGTTCGGTGTGGTCTCCCAAGACGATGGGATTGCACTATTCGAGGCTGCCCGAAGGAGAGGAGACTTCCATACATTCAGATCGTGTTTTTCTTTCCAAACCCTTAGTTGATCTTGCACTTCGTAGCGAATCGAATGCCAATCGTTTATTCTCTTATTTGGTAAACAATCTATCGTTGAAATCGAATGTTTCTGGAGATTCACTCACTCATATTCCCTACTCTTTCGCAACGGCTCTCGATCGGTATAACGGCACTACACTTCGCTCCAATGAAATTCTTCTGTCCGACTATTCCGCCCAACGAATGAAAGCATGTGTGGGCGATACTGTCACCATCACGTTCTTCGTTTCGGAGGCGATGAAGGTACTCAAAGAAGAGAAAATCGATTTGGTAGTAGGAGGAATTATTCCGCTTGCCACTTTACAACGCGATACTGCTCTCAGTGCTCAATTTCCCGGATTATCGGATGTAGAGAGTTGTACCGATTGGAATAGTGATCTTCCCATCAATATGAAACGGATAACGAAGGAAGACGAACGTTATTGGGATCTCTACCGAACTACACCTAAGGCATTGATCGCGTACAGTGCAGTGGATTCGCTTTGGAGCAATATATATGGATCGGCCACTTCGGTGCGAATTCCAACCCAATCGGCTGAAGAGGTTGAACGGACCATCGAACAGCAAGCTGCCTTTGATATGTTCGGTCTTCAGGTGGTTTATCCCCGTGATGCCGCTTTCAGTGCAGCACGCGATGGGGTAGATTTCTCCTCGCTGTTTCTCTCATTGGGCTTTTTTATTATTCTTGCCGCTTTGTTATTGATGGCATTGCCGATTAAAGAGATGATGCTTCGCAGAAAAAAGGAGTTTGAATTGCTACAATCCGTTGGATTTACTAATGCCTGCATTCGTAAGCTTCTTTTCCGAGAGTCGATTCCCACACTTCTTTTGGGTGTTGGATTGGGAGTGGTTGGAGGGGTTGTTTATACCCAATTAATCCTTTGGCTGCTTGGTTCTCTTTGGCAGGGAGCTACTCATGCCGACAACCTGACGTTGTCGTTTTCTCCTCAGGCTTTAGTATTGGGAGGGGGAATCTCTCTTGTTGTTTCAGTCGCGGTGCAATGGTTCTCTCTTCGTTCCCCCGAAAAGATCAAACATTCCAAACCGAATGTATTTCGGATCTCCAATAAGAAGTCAGAATTTACATTGTCGACTCTTATCAAACAAACCATCTTATTTGATAAAACAGGAGCTATAACCTCGTTTATAACTCTTCTTCTGGGAGTGATGGTTGTGTTTATGGTTGGTTTGCATCGCTCGGATTATTCAACTGCCGGAAAACATACAGTCGCAACAGGATCATTCACCCATTGGTGCGAAACCACTGTTCCGGTGTATCACTCTCTCACTACTTTGGAAGGACGAGAAAAGTTAGGATTAAAGGAGTTGGAGGCGAGTACATCAATTGTTCAGTTGTTGCGTCATCAAGCGGACGATGCCAGTTGTTTGAATCTAAATAAGCCCCAGCATCCGTCTATAATTGGAATCGATTATGATGTGCTCTTCAATAATCCCTTTGTTCTTCATCCTGCAACCGATGATATGGAGGTAAAAGAGGAGATCTCCTTGGCAATACGGAGAGACTCGACCTATTTACCTGTGGTTGTGGATCAAACGGTTTTACAATGGAGTCTTTTCAAACAAGTTGGTGATACCATTCATTATTCCATTTCAGAGGACAAGAAGGTGGTTATACTGATTGTGGCCTCCCTTTCCAACAGTATCTTTCAAGGGAATATGCTCATGCCCATCGATTCTTTCCGTAAATTGTTCCCTGAAACCACCGGGAGTACCCTTTTTCTTCTGAAGACTCCCTCTGAGGACTCTGCAGAGACGGTGCGACTACTCGAAACATCCCTCTATAACTATGGCATCACGGTACAGCCTACGGTTGAGCGGTTGGCTGCATTCAATAGTGTAACTGATACCTATTTGTCAATATTTATGACTCTTGGCGGATTGGGACTGTTGATAGGAATCATCGCCTTTGTGGTGGTGGTTCGTAAGAATCTGGTGATGCGACAAGCTGAGATCACTCTTTATCGATCGTTGGGCTATTCTGATCAACGCATCACCTCGCTGCTCTATCGTCAAAACATAATCATTCCTCTGTATGCTATTCTATCAGGTATTCTTCTCTCAATCCTATCTCTTGGAGCGGGAATAAAGAATGTGGACTCCGGATTGTGGGGTCTTGCGGTGGGGCTTGGATTAATCTTCGTGGTATTGTTGATCTACTATATTAAGGAGGAGATAAGAAAGAGTTTGAATAATTAAGAACAATAGTGCAATCCGTAATAAGAAAGTTCATTGTATGAAGATACTTTTCATAGCTGCCGGATCAGGCGACGCATTCTATTGCTGCAACTGCTTTCGCGACAACCTTCACGCACAAGCATTGCGCCGACATGGCCACGAAGTGGTTTTCATGCCGCTTTATCTTCCTGTTGATTCGTATTGCGATTCGAATAACATCCCTACATTCTTTGGAGCCGTCTCTTATTATATCGCGACCAAATGGTTTGGCAAGCGGAAACTCCCGAATTGGCTCAATCGTATGTTGAATCATAAATCCATTCTTAAACAAGCCTCTTCACTTTCAGGCACCACCTCGTCTGTCGGACTCGAAGATATTACCCTTTCGATGATCTATGGTGATGATCCTCTTTTTCAATCCGAGGCACGCAAGCTTATCGACTTTATTCGTACTGATGGTCTGCCCGATGTGGTTCACCTTTCCAATGCATTGTTGATTGGAATTGCCCGTTCAATCCGAGAAGAATTGAATATTCCCGTTGTCTGTACCCTGCAAGATGAGCACGTGTGGATAGATACCATGCAGTCGGGTTATAAAGAGAAGGCGTGGGATGGAATTCGTCGGAATTTGAGTTATGTGAGCAAGCTTACCACTTTTAGTCATTTTTATAGTGACTATATGACTCAGAAGTTGAAAATAGCCGATTCCATCGATGTAATATACCCCGGAGTTCATCTATCTGATTATTCTTCGGACGTATTACCTGACGCGCCCACCATCGGTTTCTTCTATCGAATGAACAGTCTCGACGGATTTGATTTGTTGGTTGAGGCATTCTTGAAAGTGAAAAGGGAAGGCTCAATTCCCAACCTAAAACTTCTTGCTGCCGGAGGATACTCGAAAAGCGATATTCGCTTTGTTGAAGAGATGGCTGAACGGTTATCCGATTTTGCCGATGATGTAACTATCGAGACCAAATATCATCCCTCCATCCATGTCTCGTTTTATAAAAGGATTTCGGTTTTGGCCGTTCCGGTAACGTTCGATGAGGCGGCCGGATTCTATTTGTGTGAAGCCTTTGCCGCGGGAGTTCCGGCAATCGAACCGGCAACGGGGTCGTTCCCCGAAATGATTGAGAATGCCGGCATTCTCTATAGTCCGAATTCAGTTGACGCGTTGACCGATGCAATTCAACGATTTTTTGCCGACGACGCATTGATGGAGCAATGCCGGCAGAATGCCCGCGAACTCTCCGAGAAACGATACAATGATGAGCTTACGACAAAGCAACTCCTCGATTTGTATCAATCTTTGTTATAATCTGACGACAGTTGATATTAAATTCGATCATATTGATAGGAATTATCAGATTATTTTGTTTATTTGCATACTGAAACCAGTTCTATACAAGCAACTATTAATACTCCATTAATGAAAACACTTCGTTATCTGAGCGTATGTATTATGCTCAGTCTTATATCATCCTTTGTCTCTATTCAAGCGCTTCCACCCCAAAACGGATTTCGAGGAGCATTCAGAAACGGTATCTTTAACGAGAAGGGATTACTCGATGAGTGGCCTGCCGAAGGGCCGGTTGAATTGTGGAGTATCGACGACGCGGGTAAGGGATATTCCAGTCCTACAGTTGCCGAAAATATGGTTTTTGTAACGGGACTTAACGAAGTCGGAGATAAAGAGAAGCTATCCGCATACACACTCGACGGAAAAAAGAGATGGGCTGTGGAATATGGTGAACCTTGGAGTAAGAACTATACACATGCCCGCTGTTGTCCTACCATCGCTAACGGAAGGGCGTATGTTGTGAGTGGAAATTGCGATGTGGCATGTATCAATGTTGCGACCGGAACCATCGAATGGAGTGTACGTGTGGGCAAGGTGTATCAAACTCGTCAAGCCCCTTTTGGGACTTCCGAGGCTCCTATTGTGTATGACAATAAAGTAATCGTTACTCCGGTAGGTGAAAAAGCAACAATGGTAGCGCTTGATGCGCTGACAGGGAAGGAGATTTGGACTACACCTCCGATTGATGATGCGAAATGCTCCTTTACGTCGCCTGCTTTGATTGAACATAAGGGAAAGGTACAGATTGTAGCCGTTGTATTTTTTGATTTGTTGGGCATTGATATAAAAACAGGAATAATAATGTGGAGAACCAACGAATGGCTCACCGAGGATGTCACCCGTGATATCGCATTATGTAATTCGCCTATTTATGAGAATGGAAGTTTGTTTTTTTCTGACGGCTATGATGGTGGAGGATGGAAGTATTCCCTCGATGAGTCCTCCTCTTCTGCCAAACAGATCTGGAAGAATAAAGAGTTCGATGTGCATCACGGTGGATATGTTTTAGTCAACGAAACGTTGTACGGATCAAACTGGACCACCAACACAGGCGGAAACTGGATGGCAGTGGATTGGAATACAGGAAAAACGTTGTATGAAACCCCATGGGAAGGACGAGGTAAGGGCTGCATTATTTCAGCTGGCAACCACCTTATCGCCTATGAAGAGAGGAGAGGAACCGTCGCATTGGTTCGTCCCAGCCGGGAGAAATTCGATATAGTTAGTCAATTTCGGATCACCAAAGGCGATGGTCCCCATTGGGCACACCCGATTGTACATAAGGGGATCATGTATATACGGCATGGTGAGGCGTTGATGGCTTTCAATATTAAGAAATGATATTTTGAGAAAACAGATAAGTGTACATTTGGGAATAATATGATTCCTCTACTTTTGTAATTCAATTCGATCTTATCTGAAACAAATTACTAACAATAATTTAACCACAATGAAGAAAAAAAGTCTTGTTCTTTTTGTGTCGGCCTTGTTGATGGCCGCACCGGTTTCGATGAATGCCCAACCGAATCAACAAGGATGGCGAGGCGCTAACCGTGATGGCGTGTACCCCGGAGATGGAATGTTGCAAAAATGGCCTGAGGCGGGATTGACCGAGCTCTGGTCGGCTGACAACGCGGGAAAAGGATATTCAAGTCCTGTTGTTGCCAACAACCATATCTATATTACAGGCCTCAATGAGGCAGGAGATAAAGAGGTATTCTCCGCTTTCACGATGGATGGAAAACGATTGTATCAGGTTGAGTATGGAAACAATTGGAAAGCCTCGTTTGAATTCGCTCGTACCACTCCCACCATCGTAGGAGATAAAGCCTATGTGATTACCGGAATGGGTGAAGTGGTGTGTATCAATACCACTGATGGGAAAATTGTATGGTTTAGAGATGCCGGAAAAGAGTATGAAATGGTGCAAGGCACATGGGGAACTTCCGAATCTCCCATTGTTGCCGATGGAAAGGTGATCTATACTCCAACCGGAAAAAAAGCCTATATGGTCGCACTTGATGCCGCTACAGGAAAAACGGTTTGGACAACTCCTCCGATCGAAGGAGAGAAGGGAGCATTTGTAAATCCATTGCTGATTAACCACAACGGAAAGAAGCAGATTGTTACATGTACCGCTGTTCATATGGTAGGAGTGGATCTCGAGACCGGAAAACTGGCATGGACTTTTACCGATTGGTTGATCGATCCCGCGAGCGACAGACGCAATCCGTGTAATACCCCGATTTATCACAATGGAAAGATATTCATGTCTCAAGGATATGATCTCGGAGCTTGTTTGGTAGAACTCAACAACGATGCCTCGGCGGTGAAACTTCTTTGGAAAAACGAAGACCTCGACACCCATATCGGACATGTCGTGCTGCATAAGGGAACACTCTATGGTGCCAGTTGGATTGGAAACAACAACGGAAACTGGGTAGCTGTTGATTGGAAAACGGGAAAAACCCTCTACAATACCCAATGGCCCGGTCATATCAAAGGGAATGTGATTTTGGTAGGAGATAAGATAATCGCATACGAAGAGCGTCGAGGAGAATTGGCTTTGATGAACCCTACTCCTGAGAAATTTGATTTAATAAGCAGTTTCCGTGTTACTAAAGGCGATGGTCCCCATTGGGCACATCCTACGGTACACAAGGGAGTGCTTTATGTGCGTCACGGATCGGCGTTAATGGCATTTAGTTTAAAATAATAGAGATAGTATATAATATAAAGGCTGTTCGACCCGTGGTTGAGCAGCCTTTTTTAATTTCTCGATTTTCGAATGAAGACGCGGGTACGTGATTGTTTAGTCTCCTTTTTCCGAATCTGTCAGCCAACAATAACTGTTTCAACGTATAGTATTAGTCTATGGGTACGCATTTGTTTGTGTCGCGGTGTACAGGGGAGTTCATTCCCGTGTACAGGATAACAGATCGCGGTGTACACCGCGAAACGCTCCGGTGTACACCGCAACTCCAATACATACCGTTGAAAAGAGCAATCACTCTCGTCATCTATTCCAATCAATTTATTCCTTCTTGGAAATGGATGAAGAAATATCGATGAATCCGGATGATTACGTCAGTTTGTAAAAGAGTTAATTGATGAGAAATATCTATTTAAGTCAGAGAATGGTTCTCCATTGCTCACATAGCCGTTCGAGGGAGAATGCCGCGTTGGCGGGACTTGTGCTTGGCATCGACAAATAGTCGATCCGCGGATAGCGTGGGAAATAGCGAGAGTAGAGCTTTTCCGCCCCTTTTCCATTAAAGACAATCCGATGGAGTGAATTCCCATGTGCCTCGATGAGTGAGGCAATATCATTGGGTCCTTCTAATTTGATCTCGCTGTCAAGGCTTCCTTTCCGCAGTGCCCGATGGGCAACATCCCAAAGTGCGATTTCATTTCGATGCAGCATTGCGATACATTCCTCATAGTTGATAGGAAAAGGGCTTCGGGTGACGGCTGCAATCACTTGCCAGAATCTATTTCGTGGATGGGCGTAGTACTGCGACTGTCTGAGAGACTCATCGCCGGGAAGGGTTCCGAGAATTAATATTTTGCTGTTCAGAGGGATGATCGGATCAAATGATCTCTTTAAATTGAGGTCGGGATTATCATTCATGCTTGTATTTGCTTGTGAATATACATTTGAATGCGCCATCGTTTGCAGCAAAGGTACTACAATCCATTGAATCAATATTCGAATTAAATTAAATGATTATCCGCAATTCTTCCTATTGTAAATTCTTGATTTGAAGTCAGGCGGATATCTGACAGCGGCGATTAATAATCTGTCAAACTGTTTTTCGCCAAAATATCGCCTGTTGAATT
>JBKEBB010000049.1:0-3721 GCA_047972845.1 Bacteroidales bacterium | reverse complement strand
AGAATATCTCATTTTTTGAACGAGCTCCATTCCAATAGGTGATCTTTCTGTCTGTTGTTTTAAGAGTCTCCAACATGTGTAGAAGTTGCGATCTCAACGGAGCCATTCCAGCACCACCACCCACATAGAGCATCTCACGTTTGGTGTCCAAAATATGGAAATCACCGTAAGGACCTGAGATTTTTACTTTATCACCTGGTTTTAGGCTGAAAATGTAGGCTGACGATATACCAGGCTTAATTCCTGCAGCCCATGTTCCTGTGTTGCGATCAAAAGGAGGGGTTGCAATACGTATATTCAACATTACGATATTTCCTTCCGCAGGGTGGTTAGCCATTGAGTAGGCGCGGACTGTTTCCTCTTCATTTTTACATGTGAGTCCCCACATTTTGAATTTATCCCACTCCGATTTGAAACGGTCTTCAATAATGTAGTCGGAAAACTTAATGTCATACTTAGGGATGGTGATCTGAATATATGATCCGGATTTAAAGTTCAACACCTCTCCTTCCGGAAGTTTTACCACGAATTCTTTGATAAAGGAGGCCACGTTGTGATTTGATACCACTTCGCATTCCCACTCTTTAACTCCGAATACTTCCTCAGATACTTGAATCTTGAGGTCGTTTTTTACTTTAACCTGACAACCCAAACGCCAATTTTCTTTTATCTGTTTTCGAGTGAAGAAGCCTACTTCTGTTGGAAGGATCTCGCCTCCACCTTCGGCTACCTGACAACGACACTGTCCACATGAACCACCACCACCACAAGCAGAAGATAGGAAAATTCCGTTCGCTTGGAGTGCCCCCAGGACTGTACCTCCCATCTCACTTTCGAACTCTTTCTCGCCGTTCACGACAATTTTCACATTGCCTTCAGGCATTAACTTCTTCTTTGCATAGAGCAAGATGGCAACCAGAATCATTGTAAGGGAAAGAAAAACGATTACCCCGGTTGCTATCGTAAGAATACCTTCGATCATTAAAAGATTCATTTTATATTATTTGATTCAGGGAAATCAGACTTTTTTCGTTGATTATATTTTGGAATTTGAGGTTGGATCTCTTACTGATAGAGCCTCACATTTTCAAATAATCAATTTAATAGACTGATTACACGGTTTTACAATTTAATGCCCAAGAAACTCATAAATGCAATACCCATCAAACCTGTTACAATAAATGTAATTCCAAGTCCTTTTAAAGGAGCCGGTACATTTGAATATGACAGTTTTTCGCGAATCGCAGCTACACCTATAATAGCCAGCAGCCAGCCAATTCCAGATCCTGCACCATATACTGTGGCCTCAAGTGTGTTATGAAAGTTCTTTTCCTGCATGAAGAGTGAACCTCCTAAAATAGCACAGTTTACTGCTATTAGAGGGAGAAAAATACCCAACGAGGCGTACAATGCCGGAGCAAAACGTTCTACTACCATCTCAACCAATTGGGTCATCGAAGCAATTACCGCGATAAACATGATAAAGCTAAGGAAACTTAAATCTACATCCTTGAATCCTTCTCCCAACCAAGACAGTGCCCCGGCTTTGAGAATGTAATTTTCCAACAAGTAGTTTACAGGAAGAGTAATTGTCAACACGAACGTAACCGCGATACCCAGCCCTAATGATGTCTTTACATTTTTTGAAACAGCTAGATATGAGCACATCCCTAGGAAGTAGGCAAATACCATGTTGTCGATAAAGATCGACTTGACGAAAATATTTATAATATCTTGCATATCGTATTTGTTTATTGATTATTCCGCTTGCATCAGTCGCAATATGCTAAACGATCCAAGTTTCATTCTCAGTATTATTTTTCTTGTAACTCCTTATTCTTAAGACGCTGTACCCAGATAATACATCCCAGGGTAATTAGAGCCATTGGGGGGAGAATAACTAAGCCATTGTTTTCGTAACCCATTTGGTACATAAAATCAGGAATTACTTGAAATCCCATCAATGTACCTGACCCGAATAATTCGCGAAAGAATCCTACAATAACAAGGATTAATCCATATCCTAACCCATTTCCCAGACCGTCCAGAAAAGATTCCCATGGTGCATTACCAAGAGCAAACGCTTCTAAACGTCCCATTAGAATGCAGTTGGTAATAATTAGTCCGACAAATACTGACAGTTGTTTGCTTACATCGTATGCAAATGCTTTTAGAATTTGATCGACAACGATAACCAGAGCGGCAACTACTACCAGTTGTACAATGATGCGAATTCGGTTAGGGATTGTTTTTCGAAGTAACGATATAATCACGTTCGAGAATGCAGTAACAACAGTTACCGAAAGAGCCATAACCAATGCAGGCTCAAGTTTTGCAGTAACAGCAAGAGCAGAGCAGATACCCAGTACCTGAACCGCGATAGGATTGTTCTTAGATAATGGGTTTAAGAACACCTTTTTATTTTTATCAGATAATAGACTCATATCTTTCTATATTATTGTTCAATCTAATATTCAACGGTTCATTAAGAATTTTTCATAAGGAACAAGGCATGCCTTAAGCATATCTTCAACTCCTTTGCTCGTAATTGTTCCTCCTGAGATTGCATCGACCTGATCTTGTCCGGCCGCGGTTTGTCCTTTTTTCATTACGGCAATTGAAACAACTTTACCATCTTTGATAATTTGTTTTCCTTTGAACTCAGCCTGAAAAAACTCTTTGTCAATCTCAGCACCCAATCCCGGAGTTTCTCCTTTGTGTGAAAAATATACTCCGTAAACCGTACTGTTATCTTCGTTTAAAGAAACATAGCCCCATAGTGGTCCCCACAAACCGGCACCCCTAACGGGTAAAACCAATTTATCTCCATTATCCGTTTTAGCTACAAAGACAGGAAGCTTTCTGTCAGCAGCAGCTTTTTTAATTTCAGACTCCAACTCTACGCTAAACGCGTCACCTTCCACTTTTTCTCCTGATTCGTTTACAACATAGGAGTCAACAATGAATTGAGAGTATTTAGTCTCTGCATCTTCAGCTGTTGAAGGGATGAGGATAGAACTTAGAATCTGTTTTTTCTTATCTATCTCTACGTTTTTTAATTGGAGCGGTTTTAAGCTTAGAGCGGTATAGGCAAGAACTGCCGCTACCACAATAACCATCACTGCCGAATAGATGATAGTGTATAGGTTACCGCTTGTATTAATCTCTTTTTTCTCGTTCACCGCTTCGAATTGAGAAGCAGGGGCATTGCAAAGCGGACATGTATCAGGAGCCTTTGCTCCTTCGTGAATGTAGCCGCATACCTTACATTTTAATTTCTTAGCTGCCATTTTCACCTCTTATTTAGATACTTTTACTCGGTTCAATCGTCTCTTGATATTTGCTTCAACCACGTAATAGTCGATTAGCGGAGCAAATACGTTCATAAGCAGGATGGCAAGCATCATTCCTTCGGGATATCCGGGATTCACTACACGTATTAGTATTGCGAAAAGCCCTACAAAGAATCCGAAAATGTACTTTCCTGTTTCAGTTCGAGCGGATGTTACAGGGTCGGTTGCCATAAATACGGCACCAAAAGCAAATCCTCCCAAACAAATATGATCAATCGGGGAGATTTGTGAAGCTACTGTTGATCCGGTTAGATTTAGAATTAACGCCATTACAAAACCTCCTACAAATACAGAGATCATAGACTTCCAGCTAGCCACTCCGGTAATTAGAAGAATTGCTGCTCCGATGAGGATGGCCAGCGTCGAAG
>JBKEBB010000002.1:0-10333 GCA_047972845.1 Bacteroidales bacterium | reverse complement strand
ACTTCACCAACCATTTTTGGCATCATTACCCTTTTTTTGTCTGTTTTGTTTGAAATTACACGCGTTTCTCTTTGATGCGAGCTTTCTTTCCGGTAAGTGCGCGGAGGTAGTACAACTTGGCACGACGTACACGACCTACTTTGTTTACTGTAATTGCGTCGATGAAAGGAGAATCAATAGGGAAGATACGCTCAACTCCAACGTTTCCTGAAATCTTACGAACAGTGAAACGTTTCTTGCCGCCATGACCTACGATTTTGATCACATCACCGCGATAGTCCTGAACACGCTCTTTATTACCCTCTTTGATGCGGTATGATACGGTTACGGTATCTCCGGCTTTGAATTTTGGGAACTCTTTTCCCGTAGCAAATGCCTCTTCGGCAATCTTAATAAAGTCCATTGTAATGAAATACTTTATTGGTTCAATAAAAACACTCTACAGCGTTAACGGGTCTCTCTTATATCCACATCAGAGGCTGTAAAACGGAGTGCAAAGTAACTATATTTATTTTGAATAGACAAGAAAAGGGATGAATATTATATGCTTAACTCTTCATAATTATCTAATCGTGCCGATTTAATTTATCACCAATACCCAGTCGAGGTTCTCGCCCGGGGTGGGAGAGATGAACTCCATGGGTTCTTCCCTGTTGCTTACTTCGCCTATGGAGCGACTTTCCCCTGTACGGGGATCAAACCAACTGAGTCGAAGTGTGTCTGTTTGTATCCATTGCGTGTTTACTTTGAATTTCCGACCGATAGGAACATATATCATGGCATAGGTTTTACCAATGTCCGAGGTGGCAACGAATCGGTAGCGTCCTGCTCCGGGTACAATGCTGGGATAGCGATCGGATACGATAAGTTCGGGGGCCGGTACACGTGTGTCGAACGGACGACTCTCGATCAATCTTTTCCCGTGTATCATTTGTGTTGCTCCGGGTTGGTGAATAGCTTCTTGCCATGACAGAATCGGACGATTGACCGATTCGCGATCCGAAGCGGGGTCATACATCTGCCATACCGAGTGGTTGCCATAGGTGTATCCGAAGGAGCCTTCAAACAGATCCCAATAGAAGGTTCGTCTCACATCCGCGGCGGTAGAGTGTCCCAGATTGTCGGGATTGAAATCGATGGGATGGTCTTCGTAGATCGGCTCAGCGTCTATAATTGGTTTTGTGGGCGTGAGTCGGTAGTCATCGTTCGTTTTGCTGTAGCGATTGGTGTAGTTGTCCGAATGTCCGTTTTGTCGCATGTTGAAGTCGAGCCATGCTTCGTTGTGAAGCCATTGTGAAGAACCGGCACCTCCATTTGGATGAAAGGTCATCAGTTGTCGAGCTCCGGCGTCGCGTATTCCTTTGGCCATCGCGCGAATAATCTCCAGTTTCTTGGGGGTGTCAGCCGGGCGGTCTCCTCCCAGAATCCAGATCAGTTTCTTTGTCCGATACCGCTCTCCTACAAAACGTCCGTATTGGTAGGCATTGTCTGGATTGAAAAGAGGCTGCTCGCCATCGTTCCAATAGCGTCCCCAAGTTGGAAGAAATCCAACAAACAGTCACTTTTGGTTGCATAGATCCACTATGTAATCCACGTGATCCCAATAGTCGTTGGCATCGCCTGGTTTGATATTGGGTTTAGCGGGGTCGAATGCTACAAAAGGGAGATGGCCATAGGCATTCGGGGTTTTAAGTCCGTCGAACTCGGCAAGGGCAACCGCTTGAATCACTGTGAACCCTTGGGCTTCCCTTACCGTCAGGTAATGATCGGCCTCTTCGCGTGTCAGTCGATGGAAAAGCTCCCATGCTGTGTCGCCAAGGTAGAAAAAGGGGCTTCCATCCGCGTATTGCAGGTATCGCTTGGTTTTAGATACTTGCAACTCACCTTGAGGTGAACTCTCAAGTTTGTTCTTTTCCTCGCCGTACGCATAATTGGATGACAAAATAGAAATGACGATCAACACTAAGATCCCAATTTGATTTTTCATGTGTGTAATTAAGGTGAATGGTGGCTGTTTTTATTGATTGGTCATTCTATTTCTTCCACCCATCAATCGGTTTATTTGCTGTGGAGGGAAACGGCATCTCGATTTTCTTTCCCGCACCTGCCGATGCGTAGGCGGCATGAATGATCTCCAATGCCCGACGACCGTCTTCTCCTGTTACGATCGGTTGAGAGCCTGTTCGAACGCACTGCACAAAGTGCTTCAGTTCGTGAGGGTACCCTTGGTTGTACACCTCTTCATATACGGTGAAGGTCCATCCTTTCGTGTCGCCTGCCTTTTCCATCGCGTAGCCATATCCGTCGCGGCTGTAGGTGAGTGCCGAGTTACCCATAAACAGATCGGCATAGGTCACTCCACCATCTCCGTATATCTCTATCCGGTCGTCCATTCCGCCATGTTTGGCCCAACTGTCTTCGCATACGGCGGTAATTCCGTTTTCGAACTCCACAATACATACCACGTGATCTTCTCCCCGGGTTATTGGGTGGTGGATGTAGGTGTTCATCTGCGCGTACACACTTTTGACCGGAGCGTTCTTGGTGATCCACAGAAACCACGAGATGGCATGACATCCCATGTCCATCATCACTCCGCCACCCGACTGATCGACGTTGTAAAACCAAGCACTGTGCGGACCAGAATGTTTTTCGGCCTGCTTGAGCATGTAGATCTTGCCTATCGCACCCTCTTCCACCAGTTTTCGCACTCGTTCGTATTTGGGTGCGAAACAGAGCTGTTCACCATACATCAATAATTTTCCATTCTTGTGGCAGGCTTCGATCATGCGGTCTGCTTCCGCGAGCGATAGGCAGAGCGGTTTCTCCACAATCACATGCTTTCCGGCTTCGGCCGCTTTCACCGTTACGTCGCAATGCAGAAAGTTGGGCAGACAGATATCGACAATCTCACAGTCGCACTCTTCGAGAAGTTGTGAGTAGTTATCGTATGCACTGGGGATGTTCCATTTGTGGGCGAAGACTTTTGCTTTGTCGAGGTCGGGGGTATAGACCGCTACCACTTCCGCGTCGGGAATAATATGGGTGTAGGATTCCATGTGTATGTCGGCCACGAAGCCCGCGCCCATCTTGGCAACTTTGGTTGTTGTCATAACTCAGGGTCTGTTTTTTTTATTTGAAACGTGTTTTTCTGATCTCAAAGGGTGTTGTTTTTCTCTGTAATAATATTGGAACAAATGTAGTGATTCGGTCACGATTAAGCAACAACCGAATCACTTTGTATTCAGTAGTTAATCCAATTGTGGAATGAATTATTTCTTTATTATCGATTAGCTATTCAGATTGCTTTATTGGACTGCTACTATTAATGGATCGGTTTCGTCCGCTTGGTGTCGCCGTGTACAGCGCGACTTATTGCCCTGTACACGACAGTTGACCGCGGTGTACACCGCAAAACAAATCAATCCGGTTTGTTTGGTGAAAGGGAAGGCACGTATCGGCAAATGATAAAGGCGATAGAGGGAAAAACGAGTCGATGTTGGTTTGGATGAGTTTGTTTTTCATTTTTCGATCGATTATTTTTGTGCGGCAATCTGTTTTTGTGTTGATTTTCTGCGTTTGAGGGGAAAATAGTTTTTGTTTTCCGAAATATGACGTATCTTTGCAACCTCATTTTAATCAAATATATATCATTATGTACTTAGATTCAGCTAAGAAGCAAGAAATCTTCGAGAAGTACGGGAAGTCGAATACTGATACTGGGTCACCTGAATCCCAGATAGCATTATTTTCGTTCCGTATCTCGCATTTGACTGGACACCTCAAGTCAAATCACAAAGATTATAGCACTGAGAGAGCGTTGAAAATGTTAGTAGGTAAGCGTCGTCGTCTGCTTGATTATTTGAAAGCGACAGAAATCGAACGTTACCGTGCCATCATCAAAGAGCTTGGTATCAGAAAGTAATTCGAACGCGAAGAAAAAAGAAAAGCCGCATCCTCAAGGGTGTGGCTTTTTTTGTTGGTGTAGAGAGATTGGAAGTTTATATAATTAGACAAGTTTTCTTGGCGATTGAGGAAGGTGTGATTAAAGCGTATATACTGTGTTTGATAGCAGTGATAAAAAATGCCCCCTAAAAGTGGATTCACTTTAGGGGGCATTTTGATTATTTTACACACTCTTTTTTAGAGTATGAGATGGTTTAGAAGGAAGATCGTCCTCCACCCAACGCGTGGTAGAGAGCGATCACTCCTTGGATTTCGTCGAAACGATCGGCTTCGAGTGATAGTTGGGCTTGTAGCAACGATTGTTGAGCCATCAACACTTCGAGGTATGTGGTTGTGCCATGCTCCATCAGTAATTGAGTACTCCTTACGGCGTTGTTGAGCGATTCGATCTGTTGATGTCCCAACTCGATTCGTCCGCGGGCGGTCTGCCATTGGGTCAGGGCGTTGTTTACTTCCCCTCCGGCATTCAATATGCTTTGTTGGAAAGCGATAGATGCCTCCTCCTGTTGGGCTTTGGCAATCTTAAGCCGAGCAATGTTGGCTCCTTTGTTGAAAAGGGGTTGCGTGAGCGATCCGGCCGCTTGTAGCAACATGGCTCCTGGGTTGACGATCCCCGCGCCCGAGTTGTTTGTCCAACCTGCCGAGCCGCTAAGTGTAATGCTCGGATAGAAGGCACTGCGGGCTTGATTGGTGGCGTAGAACGCCTGCGCTAAGGCATACTCCGCTTGACGTACGTCGGGGCGGTTTCTTAGCAACAACACTGGAACTCCTGCCGAAAGCGATTGAGGAAACGATTGATCCTTCATCTTGGTTCGTTCGATTGATTGAGGTGCCTTACCCAATAGAGTGGAGAGGCTGTTCTCAATCTCGTTTATCTTACGTCTGAGTGTGAGCAGCGATCCTTCCACCGCCAACCGATTGGCTTCGGCTTGCGATACGGCTGCTTCGTTGCGCAATCCGGCATTCATCAACGCTCGCATCGCTTTCACGTTTTCGCCCCAAAGGGAGGCAGTCTGTTCACTTATCTCGAGTTGAGAGTCGAGTAGCAGTAGGGTGTAGTAGCTGTTGGCAATGGTCGCGATCAACTGTGTGCGTACCGCTTGTTGATATTCGCGCGTTGCCTCAAGTGCGGCTTGACTCCCTTTTCTGGTGTTGGTGATACGTCCGAAGATGTCTATCTCCCAGCTTGCCGAAGCTGCGAGGTTGTATGTTTTGACTGCTTTTGATCCGTCAAAGCTGCTTAAACCGCCTTGAGGAGTAAGAGCCAATGCCGGAAGATAGGACAGTCGGGCCGAGAGCAACGTGGCTTCCGCCTCCTTTACCCTAAGGTGGGCTGTGCGGATATTGCTGTTGTTTTGCAATCCCTCTTCGATGAGAAGTTGCAGGTTGGTGTCGGTAAACAACTCCTTCCATTCCAGTGCGCCAATCCCTGTGGAGTCGGTTGAGTCCTCTTCCTCGCGGTAAAGCTGTTGAGGCACCTCCTCTGTCGGTTTGTACGAACCGTATATCCCACAGCCACTCAGAGTGAGGGCTGTGGTGAGTATCAGTATGATGTTTTTTTGCATACGATTAATTGTTTTGTTTTGAAATATAGCAGCAATCATTGCTGCTGATTCAAATTATTTCTTTTTGTCCTTTTTGCTTTCCAGATAGTGTTCTCTCTCCGAATTGAATTCAGTTACCTCCTCTTGGATCTGCCAATCTTCAGCAGGTTCGAATTGAATGGGGCGAATCTTCTCCTGCAGGTATTGGAATACGATGAAGAGGGGAGGAACGATGAACAATAGAGCCAGAGTACCGATCAGCATACCCCCTACGGCACCTGTGCCCAACGAACTGTTTCCGTTTGCTCCTACACCGGTGCTGAACACCAACGGAAGGAGTCCGAACACCATGGTCAAGGCTGTCATCAGAATAGGACGCAGACGAACTTGTGCTGCCGACAGCGCGGCCGATGTAAGACTCATTCCCGCCTCACGACGTTTCGTAGCATACTCGGTAAGCAGAATAGCGGTCTTGGCCAACAAGCCAATCAGCATGATCAGTCCGGTTTGCAGATAGATATTGTTTTCGAGTCCCATGACCTTCGCGAAGAGGAAGCTACCCATCAATCCGAACGGAACCGAAAGAATCACGGTGAAGGGGATAAGGAAGCTCTCATACAGGGCGCTGAGAATAAGATAGATCATAAGAATACAGATGGCGAAGATGATCACTGTAGTATTGCTTTGTTGGTTCTCCTCACGGGTGATACCACCGAAATCAAATCCGTAACCTCTTGGAAGTGCCTGTTCGGCCGTCTCTTTTACCGCCTTGATCGCATCTCCCGTACTGTATCCGGGTGCAGGCATGGCGTTCACCGCGATGGAGTTGAACATGTTGAAACGGCTCAACGATTCGGCTCCATAGGTGCGTGTAAGTGTAACGAACTGACTTATCGGTGCCATTTGTCCGTTAGACATTCGCACAAATACATTGTCAAGCGACGACTCATCCAAACGATATTTCGGATCGGACTGAATCATTACTTTATACACTTTGGAGAAACGGTTGAAGTTTGACACATACTGCCCACCGAAGTAGCCAGACAATGTGCTGAGCACCTCATTCGGACGAATGCCTGCACGCTTGCATTTTGCGGCGTCCACATCCACGGTCCATTGAGGGTAGCGGATGTCGAAGGAAGAATAGGCGGCGGCAATCTCCGGACGCTGATTGAGCGCTGCGAGGTACTGTTGGGTGGTATTAAAGAACGTGGTCACATCTTTTCCGCTTTTGTCCTGCATGTGTAACTCCAGAGCATTACCCATACCGTAACCGGGGATCATACCCGGAGCTACGGCAAAGATGGTTGCATCCTTGATGTCGGCGGTTCTTCCATATACTTGCCCAATGACCGCCTGTACATGATCTCCTTTGCTTGGGCGATCATCCCATGGATGGAGTTTCAGAATCAACATACCGAAGGAGGTGCCTTGTCCTGATATAAGTCCGAATCCGGAGATTTTTTGGATATGTTTGATCTGTGGGATATCCTCCAATCGTGCTTCGATACGCTTCATTACCTCGTCTGTTGTCTGGAGCGAGCTACCTGCCGCTGTGCTGACATTGACGAAGAGAACCCCTTGGTCTTCATCGGGAACCAGACTGGTTTTAGTGGAGTTCATTAATAGAATAAGAATAACCACTGAACCTCCGAGAAGCGACCATGTAAGCCATTTGCGTTTAATAAAGAAGAGCACTCCTTTTTTATATTTCTCAATCATTGACGAGAATGCTGTGTTGAAGGCATTGCGGAAACGAGCCGCGAAGTTGTTTTTAGTCGTGCCGTCTTCGTTGATATAGGGTTTAAGCAATATCGCGCAAAGAGCAGGACTGAGCGTAAGCGCGTTGATGGCCGATATACCTACCGCCACCGCCATCGTCAATCCGAATTGGGTGTAGAAGGTTCCCGATGTTCCTGTCATAAACGATACAGGGATAAATACAGCCATAAATACGATAGACGAAGTAACGACCGCGGAGGAGAGCCCTTTTATCGCATCGATACTGGCCATGTAAGAGGAGCGGTACCCAGCATCGAAACGAGCTTGTACCGCCTCGACGACTATAATGGCATCGTCCACCACCGTTCCGATCACCAATACTAATGCAAACAGAGTAATCAAGTTGATGCTGAATCCTACCAAGGTCATAAACGCGAAGGTGCCAATTAACGAAACAACGATACTCACCGCCGGGATAATCGTTGAGCGGATGTCTTGAAGGAAGATATAAACCACGAGAATAACCAACAGGATGGCTTCGATCAACGTTGTAGTCACATTGCCGATTGAGGCGAATAGAAAATCGTTCGAGCTCATCATCTGATCGATCTCCACTCCTTTAGGAAGATCTTTGCGCGCCTCTTCAAGGAATTTGTCGATCTGTTGGTTTACCTCGGTAGCATTCGATCCCGCTGTCTGATAGATCATACATGAGATGGCGTTGTGACCATCCATCTCTCCCGAATAGGCGTAGCTCTCACGTCCCAGTTCAATGGTCGCGATGTCTTTCAGTTTCAATACCTCTCCATTTTCAGAGGAACGTATCACTATCTCTCCAAACTGTTCCGCCGTAGTCAAACGTCCACGGTATTTCAACGCATATTGATAGGTCTCTTCCGAGTTTTCTCCCAATGATCCGGTTGCGGCTTCGATGTTCTGTTCGGCCATCGCTAAGCTCACATCCGAGGGGATTAATCCGTATTGCGCCATTACGTCGGGTTTCAACCAAACACGCATACTGTAGTCGCCACCCATGATCATAATGTCTCCAACACCTTGAATCCGTTGGATGGCGGGCTTGAGGTTGATGCTGATATAATTGGCAAGAAACGCTTCGTCGTATCTATTGTCCGGGCTGTGGAGCGAGAACATTTGCAAAATACTGGTCTGACGTTTGGAGGTGGTAACACCTACCTGAGTCACCTCAGCGGGAAGTTTTCCTGTCGCTCTTGACACTTTATTCTGTACGTTAACCGCAGCCATATCGGGATTGGTTCCCTGTTTGAAATAGACAGTAATGGTTGCCGATCCCGAGTTGGTAGCCGAGGAGGTCATATAGGTCATATTCTCCACCCCGTTGATAGCCTCTTCGAGTGGAGCGATAACACTCTTCTGTACCGTTTCGGCACTTGCACCGATATACATGGTGCTTACCTGAATGGTGGGAGGAGCAATATTCGGATACTGTTCCACCGGAAGGGAGAACAATCCGATTAGCCCCACCACCACAATGGTAATGGAGATAACTGCCGAGAGAATCGGCCGTTCTATAAATGTTTGTAATCTCATTTTTTTACTTTTTGATCGTTACTTGTTTTCGAAAGATTACTGCTTCGCCGCTTTTGGAGTCACCGGAGTGCCTTCACGCAGAAGACCCACTCCTTCGGCCACAATCAAATCTCCTTCGTTTAATCCCTCTTCTACAATGAACTCTTTTCCGCCATTCACTCTGCTTACGTTTACTTCGCTCGACGAAGCTTTGCCGTCGATAATTTTATATACAAAGGTTTTATCCTGAATTTCGAATGTAGCCGATTGAGGGATCACAATACAATCGGTGCGGTCTGTATTGATAACTACATTTCCCGAACTTCCGCTAAAGAGCAATCCCTCCTTGTTGGGGAACACGGCACGCAGGCTCACCGATCCGGTACTGCGATCAATTACTCCACTGATGGTTTCGATCTTTCCTTTTTCTGGATAAACTGAGTTGTCGTTCAATAATAGTTCTACTTCGGGCATTGTCTCCAATGCTTTCGCTTTTGAGCCATATTTACGGGTGAGTGAGAGTAGTTGATTCTCAGTCATGGAGAAATAGACATACATATCGGAGTTGTCTGATATGGTGGTCAGTGGGCGGGGAGATCCCGCGCTCACTAATGCGCCAACACGATAAGGTAGATTTCCTACCACACCGTTTGCCGGGCCATTCACTTCGGTGTATGAAAGATTGTTGCGCGCGTACAACTCCACAGCGTTCATTTGAGCCAACTGTGCTTTGGCTCTCAGCCAACTGTTCTCCGCCGTCTGTTTGTCAAACGCTGAATCCACGCGTTGTTCGAAGAGTACCTTTTGACTGTCGTAAGTCAACTTCGCGGTGTTAAGTGCCGCCTGAGCCGCTTCTACATTGGCTAATGCCGTTTGTAGTGCTGCTTGGTAAGGTACCTGATCAATCACAAACAGTAGTTGTCCTTTCTTCACCGCTTGTCCTTCTTCCACACACAGTCGGGTAATAAATCCCGACACCTGTGGATAGATATCGATATCCTGACGTCCACGAATCGTTGCCGAGTAATTGCTGCTCAGCTTCCGAGTTGTTTTTGTTACGTTTAATACATTGTACTCATTGCTTGCCACCTTCGCGGGTTGTTGGCTACATGAGCTTGCCAATAGACATAGAAATCCTGCCAAGATACCGAAAGAGTATCTTTTTAATTGTTCTTTTTTAATCATTTGAATGTAGATTTTTGAGACTAATTGCTAGAATGATTGTGTTGAAATCATATTTCTGAGATCATTTTGAGGGTGCAAAGATCGGCATTCATAACCGTTTTGTTGTGGTTTAAAATCCATAATAGTTGGTCTGAAATTGAACAAGTATGCCAAGGGTAAGAAGATTATTAATTATCTTTGACTTCGAATAAATTAGTCATTATGGATCAGGAGATAATAGATGTTAGTTTCAGTGATTTTCTTCGCTTTCACAAGAAGGGAAAGAACTTTCAGAACCGATTATTTATTACCGAAATGCGGGGAGACAGCCCAAAGAAACCTGAAATAGAAGAGGGTAAATCGGTACGCTTGGAGGCTTTTTCAGTCAT
>JBKEBB010000366.1:0-2897 GCA_047972845.1 Bacteroidales bacterium | reverse complement strand
TCTACAGTTATGCATATTGTCAATCATTCAATGAAAGTGATAGTAAGTGTCATTCTTCTATTATTCTCCTCAATAAGTATCATTGGACAGCAGACTACCCCAGAAAACGCCCTGCATAATTACATTCACAATGGCGACACAAGTTTTGAATGGACTATAAACGATTCTCTTTCACAGGACGGATTGACCATTTACCGAATTATCTTTACCTCTCAGACCTGGCAGAAGATGCCATGGAAGCATGAACTGATGGTTATGGTTCCGGATAAACCTTCTAATTCGAAGGCTTTTTTGTTTATTCAGGGAGGAGAAAATGATGATAAGGGAGAACCTAAACTATCACCCTTTAATAACGGAACCGTCAAAGCATTCAGTCAGATTGTCTCTCAAAACAGAGCATTTACTGCTATTCTAGGTCAGATACCTCGTCAGCCTCTTTTTGGAGGAAAGGTTGAGGACGCATTAACGGTTGAGACTCTTAAATACTTCGAACAGACAGGTGATTTTAGTTGGCCTGCTTGGTTTCCGATGACTAAAGGAGCTATTCGGGCAATGGATGTAATAGAGCAGATGACCAAAACGATTGGAAAACCTGTTGATGGCTTTGTTGTGGGTGGGGGTTCCAAACGTGGATGGACTACATGGCTGACTGCGGCTATGGAGAGAAATAGAGTCAAAGGAGCTGTTCCCATGGTTATTGATATATTGAATATGCCTGTAAATGTAGAATATCAAAAAGAGATGTTTGGTACGTATTCAGAAGCGATAGGTGATTATACCGAGGCAGGCTTTGCCGAAAAGTTTCTATCCAAAGAGGGCCAGATCCTGATTAAAATGATAGACCCTTATTCGTATCGTAGTTTGGTTGATATGCCTAAACTCATTGTCAATGCCACCAACGATCAATTTTGGACGGTTGATGCCATTAAGAATTATCTCGGAGAGATTCCCGGACTCAACAGGATCACCTATGTCCCCAATGTAAATCATGGACTTGGTGACAAGATTGAAGCATTAAGCGCTACGAGTGCCTTTTTCCATTTCATCGCTTCAGCCGAGGAGATGCCCAATCCGATCTATACGATCGTTTCAGATACATCAAAAATGAGTATCCATGCGAAAGTACAAACAGAAGACTTGATCGATATACATATATGGTATGCCGACTCTCAATCCAAGGATTTCCGTCAATCAACTTTCTATAAAAAGAATCTCAATATCCCTTTGAAGAATGAAATGCAAATTGATGTGGACTACCCTTCAACCGGTTTCCGTGCTTTCTATGTAGCGTTTGAATATAAGCACCCGACCTCCGGAAAGACCTATAACCTATGTTCGAGAATGTATGTGGCATCGACTGAGCAGTTGTTCGACAAGCCTTATCGACCAAATAGGGGAGAATCTCATTGACGAGATGTTATCTAATGGAGAGTAGTCAATTGATCTTGATTTAAAAACACAATTAGATGTGAGTAATATATCATCTCACTTCAAAAAATAAATAATGAGTTATGAAAAGTAGATATTCAGCTTTACTTACGGTCTTGATGGTCGTTGCCGGAATTAGTTCGGTATTGGCGCAAGAGATAAAGAGTATAACTATTCCGGCACCCGGTGAAAAGATTACCCTGCATCAGGGATGGGTTACACGACGTGCGAATGAGATTGTGGTTGACGGGAATCGTCTTACCTCTCAACCTGTTGCGTCAGAAGGATGGATTCCTGCCACGGTTCCCGGTACTGTTTTAACCACCATGTTGAACAATAAGTTGATTCCCGATCCGATGTTCAGTATGAATAACGAATCAATTCCCGATATTTATCACGTTGGGAATGATTATTACACTTTCTGGTTCCTCAATCAATTCCGTTCACCAAAACGTCCAGATGGAAAACGTGTATGGCTCAACTTTAGAGGGATAAACTACCGAGCAGATATATTCATGAATGGAAAGAGGGTGAATCCTTCAACCCACGAAGGAATGTTTTTGCGTCAAAGCTATGAAATTACTCCTTATCTCAAGAGTGGCGACAGTTTGAATGTTCTTGCAGTAATCGTATGGCCACCTACTCATCCGGGAAATCCGAATGGAGGCCAAGGAGGAGATGCTCAAATAGCACGAAACAACACTATGCAATATACACCCGGATGGGACTGGATTCAACCGGTTAGGGATCGTAATACCGGAATTTGGGATGAGGTTAGTATTACTACCACGGGAGATGTCAGAGTGATGCACCCGTTTGTTACAACCCGTGTTCCTGGTACTCGTCAAGTACAAGGTGTCCAAAAGGAGGCATATGTTCATACTTCTGTCGAACTCTCCAATCAAGCCTATACCCCACAATCGGGTACTGTTGTCTGCACTACCCAAGGACAGACCACCCGCTTAAAGGTGACACTCCAACCCAAAGAGACTCGTCAGATAAATTTACAGACTCTCACGGTTAAGAACCCGAAACTGTGGTGGCCTAATGGAGTAGGAGAACAACCGCTTTCGGATATTAAAATTGAGTTTATTACCGACAACGGACAAATAAGCGATGCGCAGGCGCTTCGATATGGAATCAGGGAATTGACAACAGATAAAGATCCGGAGACTGGAGGCAGACGTTTTTGGGTTAACGGACAGAAAATATATATTACAGGAGGTAATTACATCAATTCCGATTGGATGCTTCGTTTATCTCCCGAAAGATATGACAGTGAAGTGCGTTTCCATAAAGAGATGAACGTCCGAATGATTCGAGTTTGGGGTGGTGCGCTGACCGAACGTCCCGAATTCTACGACGCGTGTGATAAGTATGGAATTTTGGTGTTTCAAGATTTATGGACTACCGGCGACTGCAATGGAGCATGGGTAGATCCTACCAAATTGGATAGTCCCGAACACCGC
>JBKEBB010000352.1:0-7298 GCA_047972845.1 Bacteroidales bacterium | reverse complement strand
GAAAATTGGAGATGCCTGCAGGCATCTCCAATTAATCAATTCTACTATTTTTATATTATTAATCCTGTAACGATTTTTCAGGACGATACAATTACTCCTTTCTTCCAATAGGAATATTTCTTTTTGAGACCCTCAATTTATTTAATTCAAGAAGATAAATGATATTTCATTTTGTATTGAGAATGCTTTATATATACACATTTTGAATACTCTCAATTCTATCCTTAATATCCCATTTATTTCGGATTATTGTTTGTTTTACTATATTAGGTTGATTCTCTGAACTTAGACTATTCCTTCTTTGAATTGAATTCCTTTGATTTTTTATAATATTTGATTGAATCCTTTTTCAATATTTCACCCAAAGCCTTTGTGGTAAAAGCATAAAATAGATGATTAATAGAAATGGGTTTCAATAAATAATGTATCTTTGCAGACGGAAAATTCAGTATTATAGATGTCAAGCCACTTAGCGTTTTATATTAGAACGACTTTGCTGTGATAAAATATAAAAGAATTAAATAATCAAGCGAAAGGATCTCAATATCTTTCTATCTCACCCAACTTTGAGATCCAACCTAATTTGAATATAAATTGTGACTTTCTTCAAGAATAACTTAGATAGAGTTAGTACATTTTCCTTACTGACTTTGTTGATACTTTTTATTCTTTCATTTGTTCCTCCGTTTGAATTTTGGGGAATTAAGGTGAGAAGCCTTGATATTACATCCCTAATAGTTGAAACGCGAGTCTCCCCCGCTGCGATCACCTTAGAAAATGTGATTGATACGGTAACAGGTACCCCACGGGGCAATGAACCCATATTGGATGATCTGGTTGAAGAGATTGTCGATAAAGGAATACAAGAGGAGGAGATCGAACGGACGTATGAAAAGATAAGTGCGGAATATCCGATCAAATATCCCATTCGGTTCGAAGACTATTCCACCGACAGTACCATGTCGCGTATTGCCACTCGCTTAAAAGGTGCCAAAGAATCGGGGCAAACCATGCGTATCGCCTTCTTGGGTGACTCTTTTATAGAAGCGGATATTCTTACTGCCGATGTACGGGAGCAACTTCAAAAGTTGTTTGGAGGAAATGGCGTGGGATTTGTACCGATTGCCTCAGTAGCGAATAAATATCGTTATTCGATTGATCATACATACAGTGGGTGGACTACTTATTCGATGGTCGATTTTAAAAATGCCGACTGGAAGAAGCTCACACTTACAGGCTTTTACTACATTCCTGAGGAAGGAGCCACTTTTTCGATTAAACCGGGTAAGAGAGCTACGAACAAATCACCTATTCAGACAGCTCGCCTGCTTTTTATTAATGAAAAGAACGCGCAGGTAACTGCTGTCATAAACGGATCGGAAACAAAAACCTTTTCTCCTCCATCAAGTCCTGATATTCAAACCATCGAGATTTACGGTGAAATCAATTCCATCAGTTTTTCTTTCAATAAGATAGATGGATTTGTCGGTTATGGAGTTTATTTGAATGATGAAAAAGGTGTGTATGTGGATAACTATTCGGTAAGAGGATCTTCAGGTTTGACTCTCTCCGCGTCCGATAAAAAGTTGAGTACTCGCTTTAACCAGTTGGTTCCCTATGATGTTATTATTCTGCAATATGGAATTAATGTCACCGGAGCAAATATCACCAATTACTCCTACTACAAAAAGAAAATGATCGATGTGGTAAAAATGATGAAATCATATTTTCCAAATACAGCGTTCATAATCATGGGGGTAAGCGACCGAGCAATGAAAAACAACAACTCGTTTGAAACAATGCCCGGAATATTAGCGATGGTTGAAGTGCAGCGACAAATAGCCAAAGAGACAGGTTCTGTTTTTTGGGATACGTTCTCCGCAATGGGAGGGAAAAATAGTATGCTTGCTTTTGTGTCCCACAATCCCCCTTTAGCCAGTAAGGATTATACGCACATTAATCATGCGGGAGGCAAACGAATTGCCGAATCTTTTATCTACTCCTTGATCAAGGAGGTAGAAGCGTCGAAAACCGCCCAAAAAAGGAAGAAATGATCCGACACTATATTATCATTCTTATCCTCAGTTTGTACGCGTTTGCACCTGTGGGGGCACAATCATACGTTGTGCGCAATAATTACGACTCGCAATTGGCTTTTATCAATAACCATGCCAATGAGTTGAAAGGCAATGTCGCATCGTTGGATTCATTTTTTGAGCAATTATATAGATTGAAGTCGGATGTCGGCAGTAACATCTCTCCTATTTCGATCTTTCACCTGGGCGACTCTCACCTGCAAGCAGGTTTCTTGAATGGAACAGTGATGCAGGATTTTCATAAGGATTTTGGAAATGCCGGACGTGGGTTGATCTTTCCCCTTAAGTTGGCTAACACCAATGAACCTTTCGACTACGCTATCACATCCACATCCACATGGCGATCAGCCAGATGTACATCTATCCGAATTCCTTTTTCGTTGGGAGTGGGAGGCTTGTCCCTATTTACCGTTGCTGATGATTTCGATTTGGATATTCGCACCTCGACTAAAAGGCAGCCCAGTTATGATTTTAACAAGGTGAAAGTGTTTCATCACCCCAATTCACCTACATTGAATGTTTCGGGTAATGACGTAAAGGTGAAATCGAAAGGCAGAATCAAACCCTTTGTGTCGGAATTTGTTTTCGAAAATCATGTAAACGAATTCGTACTGAGTGGAACAAAGCAAAATCCAACTGATTCGGCCATCTTTTATGGGGTTTCACTTGAAAACGGGAGACGTGGAGTATTATATCACACTGTCGGCCTTAATGGAGCCCAATTTATTCACTATCTTCGCATTGAATCTTTTGCAGAACAAATTAATGCGGTCAACCCCCAATTGATTATTTTTTCTCTCGGAACGAACGAGGCATTCAGAGGTGAAATTAAAGAGGCGCAAATAAAGCGTGAGATAGATAGACTTGTACAGTATGTACGTCAGAAAAATCCAGACGCGTTGTTTCTGTTTACCACTCCCGCGGAATGCCAATACAGGGTGGTTGAGAATAAGGTGACTGTCTATCGTCCAAACCCACGTATTAAGATTGTTCGCGATGCAATAGTTAATTATGCGAATGAGAATCATTATGCCTATTGGGATATATATGATATCTCGGGAGGCGAAGGATCTTCTGAGAACTGGGTTCAAAACAAGCTTCTTTCACGCGATAGAGTTCACTTTGAAGTAGCAGGATACAGAATACAGGGAAATCTTCTTTACCAAGCAATTATAAAAGGGTATAATAGCTATGTTGTCAAACGGAATAAGTAATGTAATTGATTTGTTGTCCTACAATCCGAGGGAGCCATTGATGTTCAATAGTGGTTTCTTCCTCTACTTCTTTGTGTTTGTAGTGTTGGGCTTCAATTTTGTGAAGGGGAAGAAGGATTGGCGTAGTCTGTACTTGATGGTTGTTTCGTTCTTCTTTTACTACAAGTCGAGCGGTTTGTCATTATTTATTCTGGTCTATACGACGATGTCGGATTATCTGATTGCTCTCGGTATGTCCAAAACGGAAGATGATCGTCGCAGAAAATATTTGTTGCTACTAAGTTTGGTGACTAATTTGGGAATGCTGTGTTATTTCAAATACACTAATTTCTTTTTAGGATCGTTGGCTGAGTTATTTAGCCGTCCGTTCAACCCGTTTGATATAGTGTTGCCTGTTGGGATTTCCTTCTTTACGTTTCAATCGATGAGTTATACCATCGATGTGTATAAACGAAAGATTAATCCGTTGAACCGTTATATTGATTACGCCTTTTATGTATCGTTTTTCCCACAATTGGTGGCCGGTCCTATTGTAAGGGCGAAGGATTTCATTCCGCAGATCAGTTTGCCCACTGTAGTTACAGAGGCTAACTTCGGAAGGGCGTTGTTTCTGATCATGTCGGGGCTTTTCAAGAAAGTAGTTATCTCGGACTATATCAGCGTGAACTTTGTGGACCGAGTATTTGATGCGCCGGAGCTCTATTCGTCATTCGAGAATCTGATGGGGATGTATGGGTATGCTCTTCAGATCTATTGCGACTTCTCAGGGTATTCGGACATGGCAATCGGAATCGCGTTGTTGTTCGGTTTTCATTTCAATATCAACTTTGATTCTCCCTATCAATCCTCGTCTATCACAGAATTCTGGAGACGTTGGCACATCTCGTTGTCGGGATGGTTGCGTGATTATCTCTATATATCGTTAGGAGGGAATCGGAAAGGAACCCTTCGGACATATGTCAATCTGATGATCACAATGTTGTTAGGAGGCTTGTGGCACGGTGCCTCAATGGTTTTCGTGATATGGGGAGCTTGGCACGGAATATTGTTGGCAATCGACAAGGTGAGAATACAGTATATACGGTTGGAGCCTCAGAATCGATGGATGAGTCGTATATTGAAAGTTTTAGGAGTGGTGTTTACCTTTCATCTGGTTTGTATAGGTTGGGTGTTTTTTCGATCCAGTAATTTAGCAGATGCATTGAAGATGCTGCAACAGATCGCACAAGGAATCAATCTGTCTCTGTTGCCTCAGTTTATATTAGCCTACAAGCCTGTGGTCTTTCTGGTAGCTATGGGATATGCATTGCATTTTGTACCGAAAAAGTATGAGAATCGGATTTCGTCGATATTGGCTGAACAACCTCTGTATGTAAAGGCAATCATTGTCTCGCTGTTCCTCTTCCTGTTAGTTCAGGTTCGTTCGAGCGATATCCTCCCATTTATCTATTTCCAGTTTTGATTCAAATGGATTGATCAAAGGCAGTCTGTGAGGTATGGGGATTATCTTCATCGTCCTATTTTGTACGTGTGCAAATCTCGTTAAAGGGCTATGTTTATCAATTATCAGAAAAGTAAGTGTATCTTTGTGTCGTGAATAGAAAGTATTTACAGTGCTTTATCTGTTAGAATCCCTATTGGATTGTAGTAGTAATTTTGTTATTTATTACGCGTGAAACAAAGACCCGAAAGATTAGAAAAGTTGTATATTGTTCTTCTATCTACTCTTTTCTTTATTCTGCTTCCTTTTGCCGCAAGTGTTATTTGTGGCGATCAGATGAGTAGTGGTTTTCATTTACTTGCTAATAATCCGGTCAAGACTAATAACAATCCTATCAAAGACACATTGAGGGCAAAATCTATCGGTTCGATAGATTCAAATCTATGTCCGTGTTCTGATGAAAGTTTAGGATGTAAAAACAGTCCTCTCAATACTCAGAAGGCAAAAGAGTTAAAGTCTGATAGGGTGGTAGTTGACGAGCCTTATGTTCGATTTGAAGACTACTCTGAAGAAAACATGTTAGCATCAATAGTTGATCGTCTCAGTAGAGCGAAGAATTCAGACAGAGGTGTTCGCTTTGCGTTTTTGGGAGATTCTTTCATCGAGGCTGATATTTTCACAGCTGATATCCGAGAGCAGCTCCAATCTCATTTTGGCGGTCGTGGGGTTGGTTTCGTTCCCGTAGCTTCGGTGGCTTCAGGATATCGCACAACAGTAACTCTCTCCTCAAGTGGATGGCGCTCTTTCTCCATGCTTGATAGCAGAAGAGCCGACTGGAGAAAGCTTATGTTCTCCGGATTCTATTTTATTCCTCAAGAAGGTGCTGTGTTATCGGTTAAGCCGGGAAGGCGTAAAGATCAATTAGTGCCTACCAGTATGGCTCGTTTCTTCTTTATTAATGAGAAAAACACTCAAATTAAAGCGGTGATAAACGATTCGATTGTCAAAACATATTCACCACGTTCAAGCAACGAATTGCAGTCGATTGATCTGGATGGAGAGATTAGTTCTGTAAAACTGACCTTCTCGAGTGTAAATGGATTTGTCGGTTATGGTATTTATCTGAATGATGAAAAGGGAGTGTATGTGGATAACTATTCGGTGAGAGGTTACTCGGGCGTGACTCTCTCCTCCATCAATGCCGACTTGAGTAAACGGTTTGACCAACTACTGCCTAATGATGTTATCATCTTGCAATATGGGTTGAATGTTGCCGGAGTGAATGTGACCAATTACACCAACTATAAAAGGCGGATGATCTCTGTTATTAATACGTTGAAAGGATATTTCCCCAATACGGCCTTTATTGTTATGAGTGTAAGCGATAGAGCGGTCCGTACCAATAATCAATACGAAACCATTCCCGGAATTATTTCAATGGTAAATGTGCAGCGTGAGATTGCTCGTGAGACAGGTATAATATTCTGGGATACCTTCACAGCGATGGGTGGAAAGAACAGCATGTTGCAGTTTGTTGCTCATAAGCCCCCACTGGCCAGTAAGGATTATACCCATATCAATTATGCGGGAGGAAAGCGTATTGCTGAGATATTTGTCAATTCATTGCTCAAAGAGGTAAACAAACCGAAACCTCAAATGTTGATAGCGCATAAGCCCAAAGGAATTCAACTAACAGACTCTCTCCGAAGTGCGGCCGCCTTTTCCAATCCTTTATTCTATCTCCGCAATGCCATCTTTTCTACCAGCGAGAATTAATTCTTCGATTAATCCGTTGTGTTGCATAATCTCAAGGGAGATTTGAAATCGTATTGACGTACTCTATTGTTTGAGCCACAGATTGATCTCATCCTCGAATTAATTCTTATTTTGCACTTATTCTATTGCTTCATATTCTGTCGAGTCGATATTCTCACAGAAATCAATTTTCGCTTCTAATCGCCCTATAATATCTTCTTTTTTGTGTTCACATCTATTATAATTTATGGTGTTTTACCTCTTTCTATATGGCCTAAATGTTAAAGTTTTGGCTATTTATTGCTCAACTTTGATATTTATGTGCGAATAGATATTTCATTCTATTTTCCATTCTATTACCTTTGTAGCTGTAAATAGGCAGCTGTTTCATCCTCGACGGTAAAAGAGCCACTGATGCACTGTCGCAATATCACAAAACTATGAATCCCAATTTAATTGCCTACTCTATTCATGAGCGTGCCAAGAAGTATGGCGAGCGTGCGGCGTATCGTTACCGAAATCAAGAAACAGGTCAATGGACATCTGTTAGTTGGACTCGTTTCTCTTCGTTAATCAAGACAACTTCCAAGGCATTAGCTAAGATAGGAGTTAAGGAGCAGGACAATGTTTCCATCTTTTCGCAGAACATGCCTGAGATCTTCATTGTCGATTATGGATTGTTTACCAACCGTGCTGTAAGCGTTCCTATGTATGCCACCTCTTCCAAGTCACAAGTCGAGTATATTGTGAAGGATGCGGAGGTGTCTTTGCTGTTTGTAGGAGAGCAAACTC
>JBKEBB010000342.1:0-7440 GCA_047972845.1 Bacteroidales bacterium | reverse complement strand
ATTATAATGTATATGAATTTAATTATCAACAATATAGGATCAAACCTGTTGATAACTTGCCACTTTTTTTATTATTTATATTCGCAGACGTTTTTCCTTTTTCTTTCGACCACCCCTAATTCCGAATCACGCCGCGTTTCTCCTTTTCCATAAAAGAATCATGCTGATAATTGCCGTAAGGAGTGTCAACCCGCTTACAATAAATGCCCATAGATTAACCACACGGTATTCGGCCGTTAATGTGTAATCGTCAAACAGAATCCGTATTCCGTCCACTTTCCACACCAAGTTATTGGAATCGTAAATTGGCGAATTGGTGGATACGATCTCTCCCGGCACTGTCAACTCGTAGCTGATTGTATTGCTTAGTTGGTTTACTATCGCCGTTGAGTTTTCAAATTCTTGATCCAGCTTTTCCCTATTTGCTTTGTAGAGTTCGGTAAATCGGGTTGTTTTGTAGTGTTCATCCAATGCGGCGGATACTCTTTTCGGAGTTATATCCGCCTCAAGTTCGTTGAGTTGCTTGTAAATGGCCTCTTTATCGGTTTCCGCAATTTGTTCGGATGTGAGGTTCTCTATACACGTAAGACTGATTTCAAGGCAATTGTGCGAATACCAGTTCATGAACTTCTCTTCAATTCCACTCAATAAATCGTTCATTTCTGAGCCGTTCATCATTCCATATTTTCCTGCATAGCCTTGCGTCCACAGCTTTTGTTCCTCCTTTGTGAGATATTGATCAATTGGGATAGGAACAGTGTATTCAAGCCTCTTGAATACTCCCGTGAATGTGTAGTTTGTATAGAACCATCTGAATCTTTTTACCAGACTCTCCTCTGGTATTGCCATAGATCCCTTGTAATGTCCATGCGCGATTTCTTTCTTAAAGAGGTCGATTGAAGCGACATGTTTGGTAATCTGTACATTCAGATGCTTCTCGTTTCCGAAGAAGTTGTGTTTGATTGTAGAATCAAATCGGGTCACCTTCCAGCTTGAATCGATATCGAATAGATAGGGATTGTTCGATCTGTTTCCGGCCATAAACGCCGAATCTCCCTCGGCATATACGTCACGAATCGCATTGCCATTCTCATCCAAGGTGGTTACCATTCTGTAGTAATTGCCGCACGATGTCAATATGATGACGGCTATGGCGGTTGAGATGAATTGTATGGTTCTCATGATTGTTTGTTTTTAGTCGTTCTGATATCTATTGGAGATCCCTTTATAAAGGGCAGCCTGCTTTTTGTTCCACTCCTTTCGTTCTTTGATCATTTGATTGACAATCTCCAGAGTGCTCCCTTCTTTCCCATTGATCGTTGCTTCTGAATAGCTGCTGTAGCTCGATACATTCGTTTCGGATGTATTGACGGTCTTCGGTGTAGTGTGTTGTGTCATAAACAGACCCAACAGGAGTGTAGCAGCGACAGACGAAACCATCGCTACTCTCTTCAACACCTCATTTGTCTTTCCTTGGTTTGGCGTTCTTCGTACCGCCGACATGATTTCATCACTCAACCCTTGAGGATCGTTCGGAGCCGGACTCTGTACCTTAATCCGATTGAGCATCTTTTCGTATTTTCGGTCTCTATCGTTCATAATCTTTCATTTTTGATTTGATATACTTCCTTGCGAGATATAGATTACTCTTTATTTTCGCCGCGCTCATTCCTGTGATGATTACTATCTCATCGGTTTCGAACTCTTCAAGGTCACTCAGCGTAAATACAAGCTTCTGTTTCGGGGTCAATCCTTCGGTGATACGTAGAATTAGCTCCTTTAACTCTTTGTTGTTTAGTTGTTCGTTAGGATCGCTCTCTATGCAAAGGTTACAATCAGACAACGCTACCTTCGAGATGTTTCGCTCCGACCGCATCTTGTCGTAGCACACATTCATGGCTATTTTATATAACCAAGTGGTGAATCGGTACTCCCTCTTATAGCTGCGTATGTTTTGCCACGCCTTAATGAGCGTCTCTTGCGTCGCGTCTTTCGCATCGTCTTCGTCACACAGCAGTCTGAAGGCAAGCGTATAGATCATCTGTTGGTATTCGGACACAATATATCCGAATGCCTCGCTATCCCCCTGACAGCACTGATCTATATGAATCGAGAGTCTATCCTTCATTTGCAATCCTTCTTTGCTAGTTATACGTAAAGGTATGGGTATTGGTCGAATTATTGTGTGATTATCTGAGGATAATGGATTGAATCAAACCGATTTCTCTATATTTGTTATCTAACCGCCACAGTCGATCTTCGATTACATGCAAAGGAAGATTCGATTTTCTTTGATTGAACAATAAAAAGAGTGATCGCTTGTGATTTTTTACCACGTTGAGGTATTAATAGCATAGATAGTGTACGCTAACATGATTGAGTTTATTGAATACTAATAACCACAGAATATGCACCTATGACAGACAAAGATATTCATGAACAGTTTCTCGATATGCTCGAAAAGCACTTCGGGATACTTGTCAAAATAGCCGCGATGTATGCAAATACACGCGATGAACGAAAAGATTTGATTCAAGATATCATCCTTGAGTTATGGCGTTCCCACAAACGTTTTGATGGGAGTTGCAAGCCCTCTACGTGGATATATAAGATCTCGTTGAATATATCTATGAATTACAAGCGAAAGATTGACAATCGTGTTCTTTTGAGACCCCTCGACGATTTCAATGGCTACGAGCTCCCGTCGTGGATGTATGAGCAGGACGATGTGTCCGAATTAGATGTTTTGTACAACAGCATCGAAGAGTTGAGCGAAATCAACAAAGCAATCGTACTTCTCTATCTGGATGGGAATTCCCATGAAGAGATATCCGAAATAACAGGCATCTCCAAAACCAATGTAGGAACACGTATCAGCCGAATTAAAGAGGAATTAAGAAAAATAGCACATTCAAACCAATAGAATCATGGAACTACTTGAATTAGAAAATGCGTTGAAAGCATACAATAAAAAGATGAGCGAGAACTTCAGTCTCGACAGAACCATCCTGAAGCGTTTCTTACTTAGCAAATCAAAGAGACATGTGCGGGTAGAGAAACTTAAAACGATCTATCAATTGTCCTCTCCCATATTGCTTCCATTATTCCTTTTCGCCATCATGGAGATTAGGGGTATTGATCTCAATCTCACCACTAACTTCTATATCGGATTGGCACTTTTCCTCCCTGCATTCCTGTATGCTTGGGCCCTTAGTATCAAACATTACATGTTGATTCGTGCCATTGATTTCTCCATTCCTGTGGTGCATATCAAAAAGCAGATCGCCGAACTCGAGAAATACACGATTCGTATGAACCGAACGCGCAATATGCTTATGCCTTTACCCATCGTGGGGATGCTGCTTATGTTTGTTCCGCGGCAGGTCTATCTTCCGCAATTCAGTGTAATGTTGCTGCTTGTCGTTATTGTTTTTGTCGGATCGGTCTATTATCGGAGCGCGTCGATTCGAAAGCGGTATGAGGAGATCAATGAGAATATCAGGGAGTTGGAGGCATTGGAAAAGTAGTATAAAAACAAAAACCGCTAGTGAATTGAGTTATCAATTACTAGCGATTTTACTTGGTACCCAGAGCCGGAGTCGAACCGGCACGGGAGTTACCCCACTGGTGTTTGAGACCAGCGCGTCTACCAATTCCGCCATCTGGGCTTAAAAGCGGTACAAAGGTACTTCTTTTTTTGTCACTTCCAAATTTTCCTTTGATTTTTTGTTTTTGTAATCTTCAGTTCGGTGTAACTCGATTAATATTCTTATATTAGCACCATAATTTTAATACAGCTATGAACAATAATTATTGTGTTATAATGAGTGGCGGTATTGGTGCCCGTTTTTGGCCCATGAGCCGTGTCCATAAGCCTAAGCAGTTTCTCGATTTCTTCGGCACCGGACGTTCGTTGATTCAATTGACTTACGACCGTTTTAGGAAGATTATTCCTGCCGAGAACATCGTTATAGTGACCAACGAGATGTATGCCGATCTCGTTTGCGAGCAACTTCCTGAGCTGAAACGCGATCAGATTCTCTGCGAGCCACAACGCCGAAACACCGCGCCATGTATTGCTTGGGCCTCTTACCATATACGGACGCTTAATCCCAATGCCAACATCGTTGTAGCACCTTCGGATCATTTGATTCTGAAAGAGGAAAAATTCCTCGAATACATAGAGAAGGGGTTGACGTTTGTTTCAAAGAACAACAAACTTCTCACCTTGGGAATCGAGCCCAACCGTCCCGAAACGGGCTACGGCTACATCCAAACCGGAGATACGGTAGAGGAGGATCTCTTTAACGTGAAGACCTTTACCGAGAAACCCAACCTCGAAATGGCTCGTCTGTTTGTAGATAGTGGCGAGTTTTTGTGGAACTCGGGTATGTTCTTATGGAACGTGCAGACCATTGTTTCCGCTTTCGAGCAACTCATGCCCGATATGGCAGCCCGCTTCGAGAGCGGATCACATCTGTATGGCACTGAAGGCGAGAAAGCCTTCATCGACGAATATTTCCCCGCTTGTCAAAGCATCTCGATCGACTACGGTGTGATGGAGAAAAGCTCCAATGTGGATGTGCTTCGTGCCGAGTTTGGATGGAGCGACGTGGGAACTTGGGGATCACTCTATGATATCTCTGAGAAAAACGAATCGGGTAATGTAGCCCTCAAAGGGAAACTGCTCGACTATGACAGTCGGGACAACGTGGTTTCTCTGCCCGAAGGAAAGTTGGCCGTGATTCAAGGTCTCAATGGTTACATCGTTTCCGAATCCGACAATGTGCTGATGATTTGTCGTATGGAAGATGAGCAACACATTCGTCAGTTTGTGGCCGATGCCCAACTCAAATACGGAGACGATTACGTGTAGACCAATCCATCTTTTCATCAAGTAAAACCTAATTTACCAATAATCCCCTCCACTCTCTTCGCGACAGAGTTTGGAGGGGATTTTTTATTTGAGTCAATGGATTGGTGTGATCCGAACAAACCGGGTTTTTGGGGTTTGACTATTGAAGTCTGAACATTACCGGAATAACATAGCTGACAGCCACCGCTTCTCCTCTCTGTTTTCCGGGAGTAAACTTTTTCAATGTTTTGATTACCCGCAACGCTTCTTTATCCAGATCGGGATCAACTGGTCGAATCACTTCCGGGTTACTGATCGAGCCATCTGCTTCAATAATAAATTGGCATACCACTCGCCCCTGAATTCCTTTCTCAGCCGCCTTAATAGGGTACTTAACGTTTCTACCAATCTCAGATAGCAATCCCGCTTCTCCCCCCGGGTATTCGGGTTTGGTGTCGACGAGCTTATAAACAGGTCGTTCCAACTTGCCTTCTTTTTCCTGTTTGGCGACTTGTCTGTCCGATTCCGCTTTTTGTTTGGTTTCCTCCAAGTTTTTCTTAGCGGTCTCTACGTGTTGTTTTGTCGCATTCGCGTTCTGATTGGCTACTTTCGCTTGTTGCTTGGCTGCGTTGATGTTTTGGTTGGCAGCTTTCACTTGTTGTTTTGCTTCGGTAGCCTCTTTTTTCATCTTTTCAGCGTTTTGTTTTACTGCTCCGGCCTCTTGTTTGGCTTTTTCAGCCGCCTCTTTCGATTTCTCGGCATTCTGTTTAGCCTCTTTTACGGCCTTTGTCTCCTCCGCCTTTTTAGGAGCTTGCGGCGTTGGGTTGGCTATGGAAGCAAGTGCAGGGGCAAACTCTTCTACTGCGGCCACTGTTTTGTCCACCACGTTTTCACTCACGGCCAAGGCGGTAGCACTGTTTGCCATTACAAACAGGCCTGCAACCGGAATCAAAAGTGTATAAACAACCCGTTTGGCCGGATTGGTTTTCTTTTTGTTCAACATAATAATTCGTTCTTTTAAAGGTGAAACATTGATATGATTGCAAATGGCCATTGCCGTAGGTTGCTGCGCCAAGCGCAGAAGGTGAAACTGGTAATTCTTCGATTTAAAACCGCTTCGCACTACCTGACTGTCGGCTTCGAACTCGAGGTTCTTGCGAATCTCCTTCACGAAAAGCCACGCTGCCGGATTAGGCCAACACAGCAACAGGAGAAACTCTGAAAGGAGAACGTCGATGGTGTGGTGGCGTGTAGTGTGTACCTGTTCATGAGTGAGAATCTCAGCCAATTCGTTTTCGGTGTGGAGCGAAGGGTTGAGAAATATCCAGTGGAAGAAAGAGAACGGGGTGTCGTTCGATCGAATCTTACGTACCCGAATTCCTCTTAAGAAGAGGGGTAAGCTTTTGTATCGTATTCGCAGTACTTGTCCGACCATGTCGATTAATCGAAGCAAAAGCATTCCCGCGATAATCATATAGACGATGGAAGCTATAAATTTCCAGTCGAATTCGTGCGCATGCGATGTGTCTGTCGCCAACACCTCCACTTCGGGGAGCAGTAGCACATACGACTCTTTCAGGGTTTGAATCACGGTCGATTGATGCGCCATCCACGAGAGGTCAATCGCCGGATAAAGAAGTGCCGTCAGGGTCATTGCCAGCAAGGTGTAGCGTCTCAGGGTGAAAAAGGTATCGCTGCTGAAAAACCATTTATACATGCCGTAAAACAGCAGTAGCGCGATGTTGGTTTTAATCCAGTATTCTAGCATGGTGATTTTCTGTTTGTATTACGTTGGAGAGGTCGATCTCACTGTTTCGGGACTTACTCTATATCAAATAAATGATACGATATGGAGAAGCAGACCGTCTGTTATTTGTTTAGGAGACTGTATCTCCTAACGGAGTATTCGTTATTCGGGTAGTTCTATGACAGGAGAAAATTTATTCCCCCTCTCCGCTTTCAATAATACGGATGATCTCTTTCAATTCGTCAGTTGAAATCTTCTGATCCTTGGCGAAAAAGGAGACCACATCTTTGTACGAACTTCTGAAGTGCATATCGACTACGTTTGAAAGAGAATGACGTTTGTATTCCTCTTCATCGATCAGCGGATAGCACAGTTTGGTGATTCCTATCCGACGAATCTTTACATATCCCTTTTTACGAAGATTATCTACAAAGTAGGCCATCGTTGTGTAGGGCATACGGGGTTCTTCCAATTGTTCGTGGTAGTCTTTGATGGTTCCTTCTCCCACGTTCCAGATAATGCGCATTACCTCTTCTTCACTTTGTGTCAGTCGTTCCATAATTCTAATTTTATAGTAATGCTACAAAGTTACAGGATTCCCGTAATAACAAACATGTCAAACAAATAAAATGCATCTGATTGTGTATATTTAACACTCACATGGTTCAAACACTACAAAATTTCAGTTGTTTTTAGAATAGACTACCGGTTTTATCTCCCGTGATGCGAGTTTTATCTGGTGGAGTCATGAGCGGATGTTGACGAAAGCCATGTTCGGAAACTGCAAATCGGGAGAATCCACTCCTTTCATTGGATCCCTCTATTATACAGTCAATAG
>JBKEBB010000327.1:0-2138 GCA_047972845.1 Bacteroidales bacterium | reverse complement strand
GGTGAAGAATAACAAGAAAATGCCCGTCTAACATCGATTATAGTTAGACGGGCATTTTTGTTTCTACCTGATTCAGGTATTAATAGTTGGTCTTCTTAATTTCAAAGAATGATTGGGGGTGATCGCATGTTGGACACATATCAGGAGCTTCTACTCCAAACTCAACATGACCGCAATTACGGCATTGCCACTCTACAGGTTGATCACGCTCAAATACGGTTCCGTCAGCAACACGCTCCAAAAGCGCTCTGTATCTTTTCTCGTGCTCTACCTCTACACCAGCCACATTTCTGAATGTTGCAGCAACTTCCGGGAAACCTTCCTCGTCAGCAATTCTTGCAAATTCGGGATAAAGCTCTGTCCACTCTTCGTTTTCGCCCTCTGCGGCAGCTTTCAGATTATCAGCGGTTTTTCCAATTACTCCTGCAGGATATGAAGCAGTGATTTCCACCATTCCTCCTTCGAGAAATTTAAAGAATCGTTTGGCATGCTCTTTTTCTTGCTCAGCTGTTTCGAGGAAGATAGCGGCTATTTGCTCATATCCCTCTTTCTTGGCTGCGCTGGCAAAGAATGTGTAACGAGTACGTGCTTGTGATTCTCCGGCAAATGATTTAAGCAGATTTTGTTCGGTTTTTGTTCCTTTAATACTCATGGTTTTTAAATTTTAATGATGAAGGATTATTTAATCAAATGTTCCTATAAGTTGTATTCGTACTGAAGATAACTTAAACCCGTTGATCTGTTTTTCCTTTACATACTCATCCACCATTCGTTGAAGAGCATCGTCTTTGTAATCAACTATTCTATTTGTTTTGTTACAAATAACATGAGGGTGATTACTCGGAGTGACGTCGTAGTAGAACTTGCTGCTCTCAGTGTTTAGTCTTGAAATAATGCCATTGTCGGCAAAGCATTCCAATACATTGTAAATGGTAGCAACAGAGGTTTTACTTTTTCTGCCAGACATGCATGCTGCAATCTCGTCGGCAGACGCGTGCCCCAATTGCGCTAACAATTTATAGATCGCTACACGTTGGGTTGTAACCTTCAATTTTTTCTCTGCTAAGATAGTTTGCAGTTGTGATGTGGACAACATTTTGTTCTTAAAATATAAAAATTCGACTTTAATTTTCTTTTGTAAGAATCTCTCTTACTTTTTCTATGGTAATTTGCTGCTGCTCGCCTGTGGTCATGTTCTTCAACATTACCATTTTTCCTTCCATTTCGGTCTCACCAATGATAGCTACGTAAGGGATTTTTTTAGAATCGGCGTAATTCATTTGCTTCTTCATTTTAGCCGATTCAGGATAAATCTCAGCATTGATGCCACTCTTCCTAAGTGACTGAATCAGTGGTAGCGCGTATTTAATCTCATTATCACCAAAACAGGCAAAAAGTATCTTTGTGGATTGTTTGGCCTCTTCGGGATATAGATCGAGTTGATTAAGTACATCGAAAATTCGATCCGCTCCGAAGGATATTCCAACACCCGAAACACCGGGCAAACCAAATATCCCGGTAAGATTATCATATCGACCGCCACCCGTAATACTTCCTATTTGCACATCGAGCGCTTTTACTTCGAAGATGGTGCCGGTGTAGTAGTTAAGTCCTCTGGCAAGAGTCAGATCGATGTCCAACTGACATCGAATGGAATTCAAATCATTCAAATCGAGGATAAATTCCATCTCTTCGATGCCCTTTATCGCAGTTTCAGAAGAGTTGAGAACACTCCGAAGCGTGGTTAACTTCTCTCTGTTTGTTCCCTGCAACTGAATAATAGGTTCAATCTTTTCGATATTATCAGTGGTCAGTCCTTTTGAAAGTAACTCTTCTTTAACTTTATCAATTCCGATTTTGTCCAATTTATCGATGGCAACCGTGATGTCGACTATTTTGTCGGGTTGTTCAATCAACTCGGCAATACCGGTCAGAATCTTGCGATTGTTCATCTTGATACATACCCGTATGCCAAAGCGACTGAACACTTCATCGATGATCTGAATCAGTTCCACTTCGTTCATAAGAGAATCGGACCCTACCACATCGGCATCACATTGAAAGAATTCACGATATCTCCCTTTTTGAGGGCGATCCGCACGCCATACCGGCTGAATCTGGTAGCGTTTGAAGGGGAA
>JBKEBB010000257.1:0-12419 GCA_047972845.1 Bacteroidales bacterium | reverse complement strand
TCATGTACCAATTGCAATACGTCCGCTTTAATCTGTGCCATATCGACATTGGACGGACAGTCGGATTTGCAGGCTTTACATGAGAGACAGAGTGAAAGAATTTCGACTATCTCGGGCTGCGCGAAGATGCTTTTGTTGTAGGGACGAGAAATAAGTTCTCTCAGAACGTTGGCTCTGGCCCGAGTTGTCAATGTTTCATCTCTTGACGCTCTGTAGGTAGGACACATGGTTCCCCCAAATAGTATAGATTTCCGACAATCGGCCGATCCATTGCATTGCTCGATGCTTTGCAATACTCCATTCTGAGGGGAAAATGAGAAAAAGGAGTCGATATCCGGATTCTTTCCATCCGTAAGAAAGCGCATGAATTGATTCATAGGAGGAGTATCCACAATCTTATTTGGATTGAAGACTCCATCGGGGTCAAATGAACGTTTCAATTGGCGAAACCATTCATATACCTCATCACCATACATGATAGGTATAAACTCCCCTCGTAATCGACCATCGCCATGCTCTCCACTGAGTGATCCTTTGTGTTTCTTCACCAGCTGCGCCACCTCCCTTCCTACAGTATGGAATAGTACCACATCCGAACTGTTTTTTAGATTCAGAATAGGGCGCAGATGAAGCTCTCCGGTTGCAATATGTCCGTAATAAACGCATGACAATCCGTGGGATGCAAGCAGGCTGTCGAATTCAGCGATGTAATCGACTAATCGTTGAGGAGCTACGGCTGTGTCTTCGGTTAAAGGGACAGGCTTGGCATCTCCCGGCATGGAAGAAAGAAGACCAAGTCCCGCTTTTCGTAAGGCCCATACGTTGGATATCTCTTTATTGATGAGTCGAACATAGGCATATCCCAGACCTTTCTGTTTGAGTGAAGACTCCACCTGCTCGGCTTTATTGAGCAAGGATTCTTCAGTCTGTTCGGCAAACTCGATCAGGATGATCGCTTTGGGATCGCCTACGATAAAAGCTCTATTCTTATTTTGAGTAATGTTGCGGGCACTCAGTTCAAGAATGTTGTGGTCTATCATCTCAACTGCTGTGGGCTGATGTTCCAATGCAACGAGATTGGCGGAGAAAGCCTCTTGAAATGAGTTGCAATGCACGGCAACCAGCATCTCATGGGGTGGGGGAAGAGGGGTGAGGTTGAGTTTTAATTCTGTGATAAATACAAGAGTGCCTTCTGATCCGGCAAGTAGTTTGCATAGATTGAATTTTTGAGGAGAGCTATCGGTAAACAACTCACAGTTCATAATCTCATCAATGGCATATCCTGTATTTCGTCGTGGAAGATTGGGATCGGGAAATTCCTCCACTATTTTATTTCTATTTAACGGATCGGAGAGAAGATCATGGATGTATTGATATACTCTCTTTTCCACAGAGCTGGAAGAATGGAGTCTGATATGGTTGAACTCCTCTTCGGTCAGTGGTTTGAGTGTAGTTTCATATCCATCACTTAAAATTACTTTTGCTTCGAGAAGATGGTCGCGAGTACTGCCATACACCAAAGAGTGGGATCCACATGAATTGTTTCCAACCATTCCTCCGAGACAACATCTATTTGAGGTGGAGGTTTCGGGAGAAAAGAACAGTCCGTAGCTTTTCAAGGCGATATTGAGTTCATCGAGCACCAAGCCTGGTTGTACTCTAACCCATTTTTCCTCGGTATTGATTTCAATGATCTTGTTCATGTTTCTCGAAACATCAACAATAATACCATCACCAACCACCTGTCCTGCTAAGGATGTACCTCCTGCTCTAGGAATTAATGAGGTGGACCGTTTTTTTGCATACTCGATCAAATCAATGATCTCTTTTGCACAGGATGGATATGCCACTCCGTAGGGAATTTCTCTGTATGCGGAGGCATCGGTTGCATAGGCGATGCGTGTAATTCTATCTTGATGAATTTTGATCATATGCAGGAGAGTGGATAGTCGAAGTATAATGAGAATGGTAGTTCACTCATATGTTTTTTAATCATGTAGTTCGACAAATGGAAGATAACTCTACTATGAAATCCAGTTGTCAGGATGGTATTTGTATATCTTGGTTGCTTTAAAAAGAAGAACGCGTAAATAAATAATTAAGTCATGCTCTTCTGAATGCAAATGTACAAAAAAAGGCCGAACATAAGTTCGACCTTTTACTACGTCAAATTTTATCTGAATTAGAGAGCTCCAATCTCTGTTAAAACATCGTTTGTTGCACGAACAGCAGCAGCACTCTTAGCAAATAATTCTTTTTCTTCAGCGTTGAGATTAAGTTCAATTACTTTCTCAACACCGTTTTTGCCAATTACTGCAGGAACACCGATCGCGATATCAGATTGACCATATTCGCCTTCAAGAAGTACGCAAGAAGCAATCACTTTCTTTTGGTCGCGAACAATAGCTTCTACTACATCAGTAGCAGCAGCACCCGGTGCGTACCAAGCTGAAGTACCAAGAAGTTTTGTAAGAGTAGCTCCACCTACCATGGTGTCGGCAGCTACTTTGTCAAGTTCTTCTGCGCTAAGAATAGAACTTACAGGAATACCTTTTACATTAGCCATGCTTTTCAAAGGAATCATTGTAGTGTCACCGTGACCACCAATTACCATACCTTCGATGTCGCGCATGTTGCATCCGGTTGCTTTCGCCAAATAACAACGGAAACGAGAGCTATCAAGAGCACCACCCATACCGAAAACCTGATTTTTAGGAAGACCAGTTGCTTTGAGTGCAAGATAGGTCATTGTATCCATCGGGTTAGAAACGATGATGATAATTGCTTTAGGTGAATACTTAACAATATTTTCAGCAACACTCTTCACGATGTTGGCGTTTGTACCGATCAATTCTTCACGAGTCATCCCTGGTTTACGTGGAATCCCTGAAGTAATTACTACAACATCAGAGTCTGCTGTTGCAGCGTAATCGTTTGTAACACCTGTAAGTTTTGTGTCAAAATCGAGAAGAGCGGATGTTTGGAACATGTCGAGCATTTTTCCTTCAGCCAAACCTTCTTTAATGTCAAGAAGGACCAAGTCACTTGCTACTTCATTTACTGCGAGAACATTTGCACAGGTTGCACCAACTGCACCGGCGCCAACAACGGTTACTTTAGCCATGATTACTGATAATTAATTAATGGTTTCTAATTTTCGAGTCTAAATCGCCTATTTCCAATCAGATTTCCGTCAGCAAAGATATCCAACCGATACTCACCGGGATAGAGAAATTCTTCAATGTCCCAGTAGATAGTAACGGGCGTCTCTTCTCCGTCGTACTCGATCATTCTTCTGGCGGAGTAACTGATGTCTTTGTTTTCGTATCTGAATAGGTCTGAGCGACTTTTTATTAGGGCATCATTGTCCGGTTTGAGAATACGGATGTATATGTATTTTTCTCCGGTTTGAGCTGTGATGTTTTTAGCGATCAAAAAGTCAAATTGCAATTTTGTAGCATCTTTTACTTTTCGTGCTTTACGTCCGTTTTTGTTAAGAATACCGACGTTAATATTGACCGCGTTTAGTTGTGAGGCGAGAGTTACTTTTTCGTTAAGAGCCTCTTTCTCTTTTGTAAGTTTGTTTACTGTTCGAGATGCTTCTGTAAAACGCTGTTTAACCTCTTTATTTTCTTGAGTCAACTGTTGATTGACCTGATTGAGTGAGTCTATCTGTGCGATGTAAGTGCGCATCACTTTGCGAACTGTTTCAAGCTCTTTTTTAAGTTCATTGATCCGACTCGCATTGGTCGCCTTTACAGTCTTAAGCTCTTCAAGCAGACGTTGAACCTTGAATTTCTCTGTTTCGTACAACGTGAACAAGGAGTCGTTGTTTGTTTTAAATCCATATCCTTCGTATTGTACGGCAAATTGAGTATATTCTTCTTCTAATTATTCTTTTTGAAGTGTAAATTGTTCTTCAAGTCCTTTCATCGCTTGTTGCTGTTGAAGTACAAGGATCGTAGCGATTGCTACAACAAGTACCAATACGACAGCCAATATGATGAGAGGTTTTTTGTTCTTATCGTTCATTTAATTAACAAATCAAAGTTTTGTAGTTGAAATTATCAACTTTATTCCATTAGAAAATGATCAATGATTCCAAGCACAAAGATATAATTTATTGATGATTTAAAGAAGTGTTTTTAGTTAATTTTGATATACCAATAACATATACAGTAGATTGGCTCAAATTATTACCCATATCAATATTATATTTATATATGATAGATGCGGTATGTAAACAAAAAAGGTGTCTGGGCATCCAGACACCTTTAATATGATAGACTAAAAATGTATTACATATTCATCTTAGCTTCGATTTCTTCCAATTCTTTGCCCATATCTAATTTGTAATAGATACTGCGCAAAGCTACCATTGCTTCACGAGCGTCTGGTTTAGCTTGGTGAGCTTTTTCAAAGTAAGGAAGAGCCACTTTGTATTGTTCGTTTACTTTTGCTTGAGCGGCTTTGTACTCTTTCTGATCTTTAATGTTGTTGATTTCATCGTTTGCCTTAACAGCATCGTTGAAATAGAGACGTCCCATATCAAGTAATGCATCGTAGCTTTGTGGATCGATCTCAAGAGCTTTAGTAAAGCATTCTTTTGCTTTCTCAATGTCTTGTTTGGTTTCGTAAAGACGTCCTTTTACATCCCATAGTTGTGCAGCTTTCGGGTCTTTGCTGATTGCTTGATCTAAGTATTTCAAAGCATCGTCAGTTCTGTCAGAAAAGATGTAGATGTTGATAAGGCTTTGAATATAATATGCTTCTTCCGGGAATTTCTCAACGGCTTCAATAAGTGTTTTTTCCAAACGTACGGTATCCTTGATTTTGTCCAGTTCAAAGCAAAGGTATTGATAAACCTCATTTGCTCTGAAATTGTCACCCTTCAACTCTTCGTATGATTTAATAGCCAACTCGCTATTGTCCATCTGTGAGGCTGCAACCGCACGATAGAATTTTACATTCAAATAGTTTGTGTCAGCCTTCAAATTTGCCTCTTCAAAAAGTTTGTTTTCAGAGATCTTCAGATAGGTGTCGAAATAAGAGTAGGCCATTTTGTAGTCATTTTGATCAAATCCGTATGCTCCACCGTTGATGAAGAAGTTATGATTAGCCAAAATTGCCTCTTTGATTTTCTTTGTGTATTTTGGCTTCACTTTCCCTTTTGCATCGGGCATAGAATCCAATTCTACCGCTTTCATATAATAGTCATAAGCGGCCATCAAAGCGGGATACATAACTGAATCGTCTGCTTTTTGTCCAAGCTGGAGTTTGATTTTCTCCAATTCGAATTTACGATCTTGGATATAACCGGCGGTCCACCATGTTTCAGCCACACTCTTTGTTTCAGGGTTTTCAAGGGCTCCTTTAATCTCAGATTCCGCCAACTTAAAGTCCGGCTTATCCATGGATGCGGCTTTGTAAGCAGATTTCACTGACTTGATCTGACCAAAAGCGATTACTGTGGTCAGAGTCAACGCGATTGTGAAAAGTACTTTTTTCATTTTAGTTGATAGTTTATTTGGTTAATATGAAATAATAATATGCAAGTTATTCGTTATCTTGTTCATTTATCTCTTCAATAGGAGAGATTGCTATCTCTTCTTCTACTTCAGATAGTACTTTACAAACCGATGCGATTTCATCTCCCCGTTTGTCAAGGTTGATGAGTCTCACGCCTTGGGTAGCACGTCCCATAATACGGATATCTGCCACTTTCATTCGAAGCGTTATTCCCGATTTGTTGATGATCATAAGGTCATTCTCATCGGTTACACTCTTCAAAGATACTAATTTGCCTGTTTTCTCCGTAATATTGATAGTTCTAACTCCCTTTCCTCCACGATTGGTGATTCTATAATCATCGATGTCGGAACGTTTACCATATCCTTGTTCGGAGACAACCATAATAGAATCCTTCTCTTTGTCTGAGATAGTAATCATACCTACCACTTCATCAGTTGGGTCTTCATCAAGGGTCATACCTCTAACTCCTGTAGCCGTACGTCCCATTTCTCTAACCTTCTCTTCATTAAAACGGATGGCACGTCCATTTCTATTGGCCATGATTACCTCTTGTGTTCCATCAGTCATACGAACTTGTATTACCTGATCGTCTTCTCTAATGGTAATAGCGTTTACCCCATTTTGACGGGGGCGAGAGTAGGCTGCAAGACTTGTTTTTTTAATAATACCTTTCTTCGTTGCAAAGAGAAGAAAGTGTGTCGTGTTATATTCAGGGTCTTGCAGGTTTTTCACCAGAATGTAGGCATTTACTTTATCGTCGCTATCTATGTTGTGTAGATTTTGTATGGCTCTTCCCTTTGAATTTTTAGATCCTTCTGGAATTTCATATACTTTCAACCAATAGCATTTCCCTTTTTGAGTGAAGAAAAGCATATAGTTGTGCATTGAAGCAGGATAGATGTATTCGATAAAGTCCTCATCACGGGTTTCACTTCCTTTAGAACCAACTCCACCTCTGTTTTGTGAGCGGAATTCAATTAAAGGGGTTCGTTTGATGTAACCTAAATGAGAAATAGTGATAATCATTTCATCATCCGAGTAAAAATCCTCCGGATTAAAGTCCTCTGATGAATAAACAATTTCAGAACGGCGAGCGTCACCGTATTTATCTTTTATTTCATTTAATTCATCTTTAATAATCTGCATACGAAGAGATTCTTCTTCCAAAATACGTTTGAAATATTCAATCTCTTTCATCAAATCTTCGTATTCAGCGCGGAGGTTGCGTTGAGCTGTGGCTGTCAATTGACGGAGTCTCATATCAACGATATAACGTGCTTGCAGATCGCTAAGATCAAAACGAGACATCAAGCTTTCGATAGCGACGTCTGGAGTTTGCGATTCTCTGATGATCTTTATAACCTCATCGATATTATCAGAAGCGATGATAAGACCAAGCAGAAGATGAGCTCTTTTTTCCGCCTCGGTAAGTTCATATTGAGTTCGACGAACTACCACATCATGTCTGTGATCAACGAAATGACCGATCAACTCTTTTAGATTAAGTTGTTTGGGTCGACCATTAACCAACGCGATGTTGTTTACTCCAAAGGAAGTTTGGAGCGCGGTCATCTTATATAGAGTATTCAACACTACGCTTGAATTCGCATCACGCTTAATGTCAACCACAATTCTTAATCCTGTGCGGTCTGATTCATCGTTAATGTTAGATATTCCTTCAATCTTTTTATCACTGACAAGATCGGCGATCGTTTTGATCAGGTCAGCTTTATTTACCATATATGGTATCTCTGTAATAACAATCTTTTCGTGGTTAGCTTCGGTTTCAATTTCAGCCTTCGCACGCATAATGACACGTCCTCGACCAGTTTCGTATGCATCTTTCACCCCACCTATACCATATATATAAGCTCCGGTTGGAAAGTCAGGGGCTTTAATATAGTGCATCAACTCATCGATGGTAATATCTCTATTATCAATGTATGAAATTGAAGCTTCAACAACTTCGGTGAGATTGTGAGGAGGCATATTGGTCGCCATACCAACAGCAATACCGGAAGCTCCGTTTACCAATAGATTCGGAATACGTGTAGGGAGTACAGTTGGCTCTTTAAGGGTATCGTCGAAGTTTAGTTGAAAATCAACAGTGTTCTTGTCAATGTCACGCAACATCTCTTCGGCAATCTTGCTCAATCTGGCTTCTGTGTATCGCATTGCCGCCGGATTGTCTCCGTCAACAGATCCCAAGTTTCCTTGTCCATCTACCATTAGATAACGCAATGACCATTCTTGTGCCATACGCACCATCGCAAAATAAACGGACGAGTCACCATGAGGGTGATATTTACCTAAAACCTCACCAACAATACGTGCCGATTTTTTATATGGTTTATCGGGAGTATTTCCTAACTCATTCATCCCGTATAGGATTCGGCGGTGAACAGGCTTGAAGCCGTCTCTAACATCAGGAAGAGCGCGAGAAACAATCACAGACATCGAATAGTCAATGTAAGCAGACTTCATTTCTTCCTCAATGTCAATGCGAATGATTTTGTCTAATTCAGTCATTTATAGATAATTGTTTTTAATATCAAATGGGTTTACCATTTTAAATTGCTCGCTAAGGTACTGCTTTTTGGTGGAATGAAAAAAAGTAATTCATTAAAAAGTTTTTTGCTGATTCTATTGTTAATCAATATTGATTTTTGTTTTCGTTTGGGATTGACTTTTCGAGTTCTCTTCACTATTGAATTCTATAATTTATGATTCTAAAAAACTGCGATCGATTCATTTTTATGCGATTATTCTCCTTCCCACAACGGTTTTATTGAATCGTATTCAGTTTGATCATTACTTGATATGTATTCTGAAATATTTCATATTCTTCAATCGAAATTGAGCAAGAATATTCTGAATTACTTTTCAATTTTGTGTAGATGAGTCATATTGTATTGGATACAATATAAAGAGGTGTCATAATATGTCTAATTATCTATTATTTAGATGGATCTGTTATTGTAATCAAATGCTCTATTGGAATCATTCCTGAATGGTCTTGTTTTGTTATTTTAACGATGTATGATTTGTTACTCTCTATATTCTTCGTTACGTTTGTTGCTATGAAACGAATATGTAAATCAAATGATTATATAATCATATTGAAGATGATTATTTGATCCTCACATAGGTTTGGTACACTCTGTTTAATATATAGAACTATATACGTTTGAAAGATTTCAATAAATAATTATCATACCGTGAAAGCTACTTATAATCCCCATCTTTCGGTTGACTGTGTCATATTTGGATATGATGGCAAGCAATTGAACGTCTTGTTGGTCGAACGTTTCGGCTACGACAATAGCTCTCCCGTTCATGATATGAAATTGCCGGGAAGCTTGATTTATATCAATGAAGAGCTTGATCTTGCCCCTCATCGAGTATTGAAGGAGCTAACAGGTTTAAAAGATCTTTTCTTAATGCAGTTCAAAGCGTTTGGTGGTCTGGGAAGAACCCTGAATCCATATGATCGAATTTGGCTTGAGAAAGATTCTCATGTGAAAGTGAGCAGAGTGATTACGATCGCCTATATGTCACTGACGAAAATGGACAAAAAGCTACGTTCGATCGATTCTGCCAACTTCAGGGCTAAATGGTGTCCGTTAAGTGGAGTCAAGAAGTTGGCTTTTGATCACAATGACATTATTAAAGAGGCGGTGGAGCATATTCGTCGGATGATACAGACTCGTCCGTCTGTTTTATTTGAACTTCTCCCCAAGAAATTCACCGCGTCAGAACTACGTCAGGCTTTTCAAGTTATTCAAGGACAAGAGATCGATGTACGCAATTTTCACAAAAAGATAGCCATGATGCCTTATGTGATTCCTCTTAATGAGTTTCAGGAGGGAGTGTCTCACAGAGCAGCTCGATATTATCGATTCGATAAAAAGATATTCAACAATCTGTACAAATAACATTAATTTTAATAGATAAAGAATTATGAAACTGACTATTGGAAAACAAGAGTTTTTTCCTGGAATAGGGGAGATCAAGTACGAGGGTAAAGATTCCAAAAATGTAATGGCATTCAAGTATTACAATCCTTCGAAAGTGGTTATGGGAAAAACAATGAAGGAGTGGACCAAATTCTCTATGGCATACTGGCATACACTGTGTGGAGATGGAGGCGATCCTTTTGGGCCCGGTACAAAGTCTTTTCCATGGGATAAATCCGATTGTCCTTTGGACCGTGCGAAAATGAAAATGGATGCTGCTTTTGAATTCATGACCAAAATAGAAATCGAGTATTATTGTTTTCACGATGTTGACTTGGTTGATGAAGGAGCTACTATTCCCGAATACGAAGCACGTTTGAAGGATGTGGTTGCTTATGCAAAAGAAAAACAGGCTGCCTCCGGTGTTAAATTGTTGTGGGGAACAGCTAATGTGTTCAGCAATCCGCGCTATATGAACGGAGCAGCTACCAACCCTGATTTTGCAGCAGTAGCCTATGCCGGTACTCAGATAAAGAATGCCATTGACGCAACTATTGAGTTGGGTGGTGAGAACTATGTTTTCTGGGGAGGTCGCGAAGGGTATATGACTTTGTTGAATACCTTCACCAAGAAAGAAAAAGATCATTTGGCCATGATGCTTAAGATGGCTCGTGACTATGCTCGTGGAAAAGGATTCAAAGGAACGTTCCTGATCGAACCCAAGCCGATGGAGCCTACCAAACATCAATACGATTTCGATGCGGAGACTGTTATTGGATTTTTGCGTCATTACGGACTTGATAAGGATTTCAAACTTAACATCGAAGTGAACCATGCTACATTGGCAGGCCACACATTTGAGCACGAACTTCAAATGGCAGCCGACGCCGGAATGTTGGGTTCCATCGACGCGAATAGAGGCGACGAGCAAAACGGATGGGATACAGACCAGTTTCCTATTAATGTATATGAATTGGCACAAGCATGGTTGATTATTTTAGAAGCCGGTGGTTTGCAAGGTGGAGGTACAAACTTTGATGCTAAAACACGACGCAATTCTACCGATTTGGAAGATATCTTCATTGCCCACATTGCAGCTATGGATGCCTTTGCACGTGCTTTAGAGGTTGCTGCCGCTATTTTGGAGTGCTCTGACTATAAGAAGATGAGAGCGAATCGTTATGCATCGTATGATTCAGGAAAAGGAAAAGCCTTTGAAAATGGAGAATTAAAACTTGAAGATCTTCGTGATTATGCGATTGCAAACGGAGAACCTGCGCAAATAAGTGGGAAACAAGAATTGTATGAGATGATTATCAATCAGTTTATCTAACAAACTATTACTGGATACTCCATAGATGGGAATAGTATGTCTATTTATTTCCTCTATGGAGTAGCTTGTATATAAATGTGTATCCCCCTTATTCATCATGAAAAATAAATTTTATGCAACCGCGATCACTTTAGTTGCTGCGTTAGGTGGTCTGCTGTTTGGTTATGACACGGCAGTGATCTCCGGCACAACCGGGGCTTTGGATAATTTCTTCGTGAGACCATTGATGAGTGATCCGATTGCCGCCGCTTCTGTTATCGCGGAGTACCGCGTGATCGTATCAATTAGCTTTTTATTTGTTTCGATATTGCTTTCGAGCTTTATGCTAAAACTCTTCGGACGAACAAAAGGCACTATGATCTCTGTCGGACTTGTACTTGTTGGAGCATTGTTGTGGTACACCCAATTTTGGAATCAATCCACGGAGATTAACGAAGCGATGGCAAGCGCGATTAAAGGATTCGTCATCTCGAGCGCATTGGTTGGATGTATTATCGGAGGTTCACTCGGAGGATATGTCAGTACCACATTAGGAAGACGACTTGGTTTGTTGTTGTCCGCTTTTCTATTTACTCTATCCGCTATTGGATCGGCATTGCCCGATTATTTGAATATCCTTCAAGTGGAGACCGTTAGCTCACTTATTTTTTATCGAATTGTAGGAGGTGTAGGTGTTGGTTTGGCATCCATGCTTTCTCCCATGTACATTGCCGAAATATCGCCTGCTGACCAGCGTGGTAAATTGGTTACTTATCAACAATATGCCATTATTGGGGGAATGGTGGTTGTCTATTTTGTGAACTATTTTATTTCACTACAGGGAAGCGAGACTTGGTTGAACGAAATTGGATGGAGGTGGATGTTCGCGTCTGAGATAATTCCGTGCATCGTATTTTTTACCTTACTTCTATTTGTTCCCGAAACTCCACGATATCTTGTGATGGTAGATCAAGAACAAAAAGCGACTGCACTATTGGTTAAGTTAGTGGGAGAAAAGCGTGCGAAAGTTGAAATGAGCGAAATAAAAGGCTCTTTGGTAGAAAAACATGCGCCTTGGCTCTCTTTTGGAGGCTGGGTAATTGTTGCGGGAATCTTGATCTCTTTCTTTCAACAAGCCGTTGGTATCAATGTGGTACTCTATTATGCGCCCGAAATATTTAGGACAATGGGTAGTTCAAATGACTCCTCTTTGATGCAAACGATCATTGTGGGGGTTGTGAATCTCACATTCATTACATTACCTTTCATGTTAAGTGATAAGTACGGTAGGAAACCGTTTATGATCATAGGGGCATTGGGTATGGCGGTGTCAATGGTAGGATTGGGATGTACTTTCTATTTCAAATCTGTAGGACTCCTTTCGCTGATCTTCATGTTAACATACACAGCATCATTCGCTATTTCATGGGGACCGGTCGCTTGGATTTTGTTATCTGAGATGTTTCCGAATTCCATCCGTGGGGCAATGGCCATCGCTGTCGCGGCACAATGGTTGAGCAATTTGGTGGTTTCATGGACATTCCCGATGTTAAACGACAGTGTGTATCTGACGGCCAATTACAATCATGCTTTCGCTTATTGGGTATATGCCGTATTCG
>JBKEBB010000239.1:0-1902 GCA_047972845.1 Bacteroidales bacterium | reverse complement strand
TTCACTATCTGGATAATCCTAACATCCCAAAAACAACCAATGGATTGGAATCTTTCTTCGGTCATCTAAAACAAAACGTTTCATTACACAGAGGATTATCTAAAGAGCATTTCAAGAACTTCACCAACCATTTTTGGCATCATTACCGAAATTACGAATAGTATAGATTGTTCCGGGGTTGAGCGTTTGAGAATGTAAATTGTCAAATGTTCAATCCCGGATTTTTATATCCAGTGTATAGTCAATGGATTCAAGTCTCTCTTTCAATATGGGGATATTGCCCAAACGGGTGCGGAGTATCATCTCGCACGACTCTTCCATCCGTTGCGATACAATCTCGGCGTCTGTCTCCTTGATAAGTCGCATTACATCATTCAGATAGGGATAGGTGAATCGGACGCATACTTCTCCATCGACTGTTTTTTCGATAATCTCGGCACCTTCAAGTGCAGCAAGCGCAGCTTCGCGGTAGGCTGTGACCAATCCTCCTGTGCCTAACTTAATTCCTCCGAAATAGCGAACAACTACGATAAGAATATCGGTTAATTCGAATGAGTTGATCACTCCCAGTATTGGTTTGCCCGCTGTGCCCGATGGTTCTCCGTTGTCATTAGCCCTGAACTCTTCTCTTTTGTGTCCCAGCATGTAGGCATAACATACGTGTCGCGCATCATAGAACTGCTTTTGATAAATCTCCAGTTTCTCTTTGATCTCTTCCACCGATCTGACAGGAATGGCAAACGAGTAAAACTTACTCATCTTCTCTTTGAAAGCCCCTTCGCGAATCGTGTCTATTGTTTTGTATGAGTCCATAATAGATGGCAAAGTAAATAGAAACTCCAAAACCTTGCAAAAATCAATCGGAAAAGAGTGGTGGAGAGATAAAAATATTCCGCTGTCAACTACATTATTCGTATATTTGCACATTGAAATCGGGTCAGTATTCCCGTTTTTTCTGACAATTAGGAATGAAAGATAAGCTAAAGAAGCATATTTCAAAAAAGATATTCACACTGATCGGTGAGTCTGCCGACAATTTAAACGTTGAAACGTATGTGATTGGTGGCTATGTCCGTGATGCCATTTTGGAGAGGCCATCCAAAGATATTGATGTGGTTTGTGTGGGAAGTGGTATTGCCCTCGCGGAGCGTGTCGCCTCGCAATTAAAGGGGGCAAAGCTCTCGGTGTTTAAGAACTTTGGTACTGCACAAGTAAAATATCGGGATATTGAGGTGGAATTTGTGGGAGCGAGAAAAGAGTCATACAGACTCGATAGTCGTAAACCAATCGTTGAAAACGGAACACTCGAAGACGATCAGAATCGGCGCGACTTTACCATCAACGCGATGGCCGTATGCCTAAATAAAGAGCGGTTTGGCGAATTGATCGATCCGTTCGGAGGAGTGAAACATTTGGAAGAGAAGTTGATTAAGACACCGCTCGAACCTGATATTACGTTCAGCGATGACCCGTTGCGAATGTTGCGTGCCATACGTTTTGCCACACAATTGAATTTTACTATTGAAGAAGAAACATTCGCTTCGATCACTCGTACAAGAGAACGTATTTCAATCATATCGAAGGAGCGTATCAACGATGAGTTGAACAAAATCATGGCTTCTCCGGTTCCATCTATAGGATTTGTATTACTCGATGAATGTGGTTTGCTCGAACTGATCTTTCCTGAGTTTAAAGCTCTTCAAGGGGTGGAGATCATTAAAGGGAGAGGTCACAAGGATGTGTTTTATCACACACTGCAAGTAGTGGATAACCTGGCTTCGGTTAGCGACAATCTATGGTTGCGATGGGCGGCATTGTTGCATGATATTGCCAAACCGGCTACCAAACGTTGGGATAATCGGATGGGTTGGACGTTTCACAACCACAACTTCATTGGCGAAA
>JBKEBB010000193.1:0-7264 GCA_047972845.1 Bacteroidales bacterium | reverse complement strand
GAGTAGCGGAATAAGGGATAACAAATAGGGATAATCGGTGGGGAAAAGAAGTAAAAACCGATGCAGTTGATTAATTGTTATATCTATGGGTACGAGAAAATCTTTCTTACCTTCGATCAATCCTCTGTAGCCATACGCTCCAAGCAGCTGTATGGTGCGAAAAAGAGCGAATATATTGAGTGAATCATAGAAATATTGCTTCTCAATTGTTTCATAGTTCGACACCCCAAGGCGATACGATTCAATCACTCTATTGCAAACCGATTCAGGTAATCCCAAGCGGGTTTGATACACAAACGAGGCCAAATCGTAATAAATAGTGCCTAAACGTGCACCTTGGAAATCAATAAACCAAGGTGAATTGTCGGATATCATCACATTTCTGGATTGAAAATCTCTATGGACAAGCACGTTGGCGGGAATAGAAAGAAGATGGTTGGTCAGAAGTTCAAATTCGTCTTCAAGCCTATCTTCAAGGAAGGTTGAGAGTACAGGTTTCAGAAAACAATACTTAAAATAGTTGAGATCCCAAGTAATCGCTCGTTGATCGAACGATTCACGGGGGTAACAGATGGTTCGATCCAACCCTTCGATTCCTTTGTATTGAAATTCGAGCAAATGTTGGAGTGTTCGTTCAATCCACTCAATATGAGATTCAGAAAATTCTCCCGATGCAATGGCGGATTTCATCAGATCGAACAGAGAGAGATCGCCCAAGTCCTCCTGAATGTAGTAGAGGTTGTCTCGCGACACAAAAAGAACACGAGGCACACGGATACCTCGCGCGTTGAGATGGTTTGACAGTTGTATGAATGCTCTATTCTCCTCAATCTGTTCACCGATTGTGCAGATATAACTTTGTCCGTTGGATCGAAACCGGAGATAGGTACGATTAGAAGCCGAATTGGTAATGGTCGCTACTTCGCATACCTGATTACCCAACATATTTTCAAATTCACTAATCGCTTGCTTAATACGTTCTGTCATTACTGAAATAAATTAGAAATGGTAGGTGCTACTCCTTTGGATTCGAATCAGGCAAAAGGCTTTCGCTTTCGATAAAATCCATCGCTTCATCAACCACACCCTTGAAACGGATGAGATCTTCCTGATAGATAAATACCCTGTGCCGCTCAAACGTTGGCTTAACCTCCTCTTTATCGCCACTCAAAAGCTTTCGACTTTCGGTGATTGACATCATAACATCCCCTGTAGAACAACGTTTAACATCCAAATAATAAACACGACTACCAGCCTTGATCGTTCTCGAAAAAAGGATATCTCTCCCAAACTGATCGGAGTTATTCGATTCCATAGACTGCTATTTTAGGCGTTAATACTTGATGATAGGTCTGCAAATTTATAGAATATATCCTACATTCGGTGCTGTTTACAAGATATTTAAGGATTATATTCAGTCGAATGAGGTAAAAAAAGTATAATGCGGAATTTACACGATCAAATACATGCGAATCGGAAACTAAAAAAGGCGACTCGCTTACGCGAAAGTCGCCTCTTCATATTTATATCGTGATAAACAAATTGTTAGATAAGATCATTATTCCACACCAAACTTAAAAATAGTAGTTTGACTATACACGTCACCTTCTCGAAGAATAGTAGTTGGGAAATGACCAATGTTGCAACTGTTGGTAGCATGTTGCATCTCGAGACAGAACGCACTACGTTTTGGATATATTTTACCAAACTTACCCTTAATGTCGTTAATTGAGTTTCCAGTGTAGAAATGGGCGCATGGTTCAGTGGTATAAACCTCCAGAGTGCGACCGTTAGACGGATGGCGTACCTTTGCAGCGAAAGCCATTTCGCCAAACACCTTTTTATCCACAATAAAGGTGCAATCGTATCCCATTCCTACATGCAACGAATCAAAGTCCTGGTTGATATCTCTTCCGATTGGCTTCTCAGACGTAAAATCGAGGGGTGTATTGAACACCGGACGAAGCTCACCTGAAGGAATCATATACTTATCGGCAGGAGTATAAAGCCATCCGTTCACCTTCATCAAATGGTCTTCACACGATGGAGAGTCCTCCCCGCTAAGATTAAACGACACGTGACTTGTCAAGTTGATAATAGTCGGCATATCGGTTTGCGCGGTATAATTGATCTCAATCTCATTCTCCTCAGTGAGCGTGTAGAGAATCGTGGTTGTCAATGTTCCGGGAAAGCCTTGATCAGCGTCGGGCGACACATAGGTAAGTGCTAATGTTTGCGGATCGATCATTTCGGCATCCCAAACCACGGCGTTAAATCCACCTGCACCGCCATGAATTGTATTTACTACATTGTTGACAGGCAATGTATATTCCACATCATCAATGGTAAACTTACCATCAGGTATCCTGTTGGCGTATCTTCCGCATACAGCTCCTAAAAACTGATAGCTACAACTCAAATAAGCATCGATATTGTCGTGACCAAGCACCACATCGACCAGTTTTCCCTCTTTGTCGGGCACCATCATGGAAACCCAGTTGGCTCCATAATTGGTAAAGCAAGCCTCAACACCATTTTTGTTGGTTAGGACAAACAGATCGGTCTGTTTTCCGTTTACCTCTTTTCTAAAATCCGCAGGATTTAGACCGGAAAGTGTCTTTCCAGTATTGGTTGCGTTCATGATATATTAAATTTATTGTTAGGTTACATGTCAAGTTATAATACCCATTAGCTCAATTTACGAGCACCGTCACTGATAACCACATCATAGATCTTCACCTCAGTGCCGAATTTTTCTGTATAGGCTGTTTGGACCTTTTGAAGGAATGGTTCATACAACTCATCCTTCACCAAGTTGATGGTGCATCCGCCAAAACCGCCTCCCATTACTCGAGATCCGGTCACACCGCACTCTTTCGCGATTTCGTTCAGATAGTCGAGTTCTTCGCAGCTTACTTCATACAATTTACTCATTCCCTCGTGGGTCTCATACATACGTGCTCCCACGCGTTCATAATCGCCCAAGTTAAGAGCCTCACACGCGTCGCGAAGTCTCCACACCTCACCAATCACATATTTCGCACGGAGAAAATCTTCTTCGCTCAAAGACCCCGCTACATCCATAAGCATTTTGTCGGAAGCATCTCTTAAATCGGAGATTTGAGGGAAAGGACCTTGAAGAACCTTAACGGCATGCTCGCACGACTCTCTACGTTTATTGTAGGCTGAAGATGCCAACTCATGCTTTACACACGAATCAACCAACACCAATTTGTAACCCTCAGGATTGAAAGGAACATACTCATACTCCAATGAACGACAATCCAACTTAATCAAATGTCCTTCTTTACCAAACAGGGAAGCAAACTGATCCATAATTCCACACTTAACTCCTACGTAATTATGTTCGGTCATTTGTCCGATCTTGGCCAATTCAAACTTATCTATACACAGATTAAACAGGTCGTTCAACGCAAAACCAAAGGTACTCTCCAACGCTGCCGATGAAGATAATCCACCTCCGAGGGGTACGTTTCCGTAAAAAACAGCATCAAATCCGCCTGCTTTATATCCTCTTTTATCCATCTCACGCACCACTCCAAAGATATATTTTGCCCACCCTTCGGTCGGTTTATCCTCTTCTTTCATACCAAACTCACTGTACTCATCCAAATCAAGCGCATACGCTTTTATTCTGTCGGTTCCATTGGGTTTAATCATCGCGAACATTGCTTTGTCAATGGCTCCCGGTAATACAAACCCACCATTATAATCCGTATGCTCTCCAATCAGGTTAATTCGTCCGGGTGAAGTATAAACACTGCCGGTAGTTCCAAATAATTCAGTGAATTTTGTTTCGAGTTTCTGTTGCATGATATTATGAATAGTTAATTAGAAATGATAATAGCAATTCGTTTGTAAGGTTTATTCTTATTCACCCAAATTGGTTGACGCGTATTTCATAAACTGATGGCGGTCGAAGTTGGGGGTATGCACCATATTCGCGGCATTCAACAATCCCCTGAATTCGGCGATTGATTTAAAATCTTTCGAATACATCCACATTTCCAACTCAGCATTAATTTGTGCGATAACCTCTATTCCGTTCTTATAGATAGTGCTACACAAATAGGCGACATTAGCTCCGGCCAACAAGCATTTGATTACAGTTTCCGCATCAAAGATAGCCGAAGAAGCTGCAATGTCTATTTTGGGGACATTGGCCGAAACCAATCCTGTCCATCTCAAGGTTTGGTAAAAATCGGTAGGCGAACTATACACCTCTCCCGAACTGTAGTTTAATCGATCAATATCAATATCCGGATTATAGAAACGGTTAAACAATACAACCGCTGAGGCTCCTGCCGCGCGAAGTTGATCAATCAGACAAACCGGATTGGTAATCTGGCTGCCGATTTTCACTATCAACGGAAGCGTTGTATGTCGACGCACCGATTTCACAATCTCTACGTGCTGCTGCTCATACGCACCATATTCATAGTTTTTATTGGAGTTGAGAAAGAAAATGTTTAACTCCAACGCATCGGCTCCTGCCACCTGCAATGATCGGGCATAACTTCCCCACTCACCTACGGTGTGGCAGTTAATACTGGCAATAATCGGAATTGTACATGCCGCTTTGCACCCACGTATCAAGGCGGTATATTCGGCAATCAGCCCGACTCTGGTATAAGCGGTGATGTACTCATCGGCAACCGAGTAACTGCTCACTCGAATCAACTCTTCCGATTCGGAACGTATCTGTTCTTCAAACAATGATTTCAACACAATAGCTCCGATACCCGCCTTTTCAAGTCGGAGTACGTTGTCAACGCTATTAGTCAACCAAGAACTACTGACAACAAGTGGATTGGAAATATTCAATCCGGCATACGTTGTTTTAACACTCACTTTACCAATCATAGTAGCTGAAATAGGTTATTGTCTTACTCCGAATATTTTACTTCCCACGCGAACCATTGTACTCCCAAGTTCCACGGCGATCGGATAGTCATCAGACATACCCATCGACAATTCCGTGAAATGGGGAAATTCTTTCGAGCAGCTTGTTTTTATCTCTGTAAAGAGCGAGGACAAAGTGCCAAACTCTTCTTTTATTTGAGTTATATTATCTGTAAACGTGGCCATGCCCATTAATCCGCAGATCTCAATAAATGGGTACTTAGCAATCAAACCAGAAGCAAACAGATCGCGACATTCATCCACCGAGAATCCGAACTTTGTCTCCTCTCGGGCAATATGCACCTGAATAAGACATCGGATCACCCGACCACATTTCTCCCCTTGCTTATTGATTTCAGCTAAAAGGCCCTCGCTATCCACTCCATGAATCAATGCAACGAATGGAGCAACGTGTTTGACTTTATTCGTTTGCAGATGTCCGATAAAATGCCATTCAATATCATTCGGCAAAACGGGCTGTTTATTCAACAACTCCTGAACCCTGCTCTCACCAAACAAACGTTGACCGGCATCATAGGCTTCCACTATAGATTCTATAGGATGAAACTTGGATACTGCCACCAATCGCACTCCATTCGGGAGTGTGGAGCGAATACCATCTAACCTGTCTGCAATTGACATAAAAAACCTCCTGCTTATTCTTCTTTTACTTTAAATCCAAAGATATCCATCAACGGTGTATCAGTGATCATTGCTACCTCAAAATCGGACAGTGTACCCTTCATTCCTTCCATCAAAGTAGAGAGAGCTCCTTGTATATCGGTTGCTTGAATCAACATCTGCGAGGGGATCTTTTTTTCCATTCCTTTTGATTCATCAAATGAAACAAAAAGAACTTTGGCTTTGTACCATTTATCGCCGCTTTCATCGTAAAAGATGTCAGCGATCTTTGCACGTTTTATGTTGGCTACCGTAAACTCTCCGGTGATAAAGGGAGTGATTTCTTCTATTATTCGGGCTTCCGCCTCTGTAAATGAAAGAGCATCGACGAGATAGGGTTCGGACACTTTCTTTTGCATCCCATTATCCATCATCTTGTCATAGCTAATTTTACATTCAAACCAGTTATGAGTCATTGTTATGAAATAATTTTTCCGCACGTCTTCTGCCGTGCCGTTAGTTACCGCAAATATACAAAATAATTCGGATCATAATCCGGAGCTATGCCATTTCTATAAAATAAATAAGGCACCCGAAGGTGCCTTACAAAAACAATTATCTGTTATATATTTCTTAGCGTAATGTCGCATCCAATTCAAAAAAAGTTTGACCATCATGTATCATTTGGCGTAACGCATTTGCATCAAATTGAGCAGTTCCTGAGTATTGTGAATAGACCTCCGATTTAGGACCCCAAACCATAAACATACTTACCGCAACAGTGCTTGTTGCAGGGATTGGGACATCATCAAAAACACCATAATCTACCCTAATTTTACCATAAAAACCATTGGGCACATTATACACACGTCTTTCAACCATCCCATTATCATCCAATACAATAGGAGGTAACTCGGTTGTGGTCGATCCGTCCAAAGCGGTATATTGAACTTTGGTGATTTTAAATAAATCTTTCACGTCTGAAGTTAACTCCACAATATATTTCAACGTATATTTTCCTTCAGGTGTAGGAGTCACTTCAGTTTTAGAACATCCCGAAACAAATAACCCAATAATTAAAAGGGCTACTAAAGACAATTTATTTTTCATAGTTTCTCTGAATTATTTATATAATAGATTCAATTTTGAAAGAAATGTTGCACGGTCGAGGTAATATATTTTATTGTTTCCTCTGTCATCTCGGTATGTATGGGTAATGACAACACCTCACTCGCCAACTGGATCGAATTATTCAAGGACACATCGGTTTGATTATTCCAATATTTCGCATATGCCTCTTGTCTATGCAAAGGGATTGGATAGTAGATCATCGATGCTATGCCATTGGAAGCAAGATGGGCTTTTAGGTCGTCACGCATACCGTTCTTAACACGGATCGTATATTGATGAAACACGTGAGTTCCTTTCGAACGAACAGTAGGAGTTACAATGGCATTGATTCCTTTAAACGCCTCAGTATATTGTTGAGCAACCGATTGTCTTGATTGAATATAATCATTCAGATATTTCAATTTGACTTTCAAAACTACCGCCTGAATAGTGTCCAAACGCGAATTCACACCCAACACAACATGGTGATATTGCTTGTTAGAGCCGTGATAGGCAATGGTGCGAATCTTCGCTGCACGCTCATCACTCTCTGTAATCAAAGCTCCGCCATCACCGTAGCACCCTAAAGACTTAGATGGGAAAATCGAAG
>JBKEBB010000153.1:0-6829 GCA_047972845.1 Bacteroidales bacterium | reverse complement strand
GTTGCTTTTTCAAAAGGGAGTATGTTGTGCCACCCTATTGGAGGAGTGCTCCGGATACTCGTTCGATTAAAGGGTATGGATGCAAGATTCTTAATTGTGTTGTAGGTGCAAATGTAATTATTTAATGGATATGTGGCTCTTCTCCTTGCTCTTTTTTCGTATTCAAAAACTTCTAATAGAGAGAAGTCGGTTTGCCCTTAAAAAAGGAATATACCTTTTGATTCAAACGTCTGCTCCTCTTATGTAATACGAGCATACGTTTTGAGTAAAAGGAGTGCTCCTTTTGTGAACATCTATTCCAACGATGTAAAAACAAAAAACGCAACTACCTCAATAGAGATAATTGCGTTTTTTGTAAAGTTGTCCCACCAGGATTCGAACCTAGACTGGCTGAACCAAAATCAGAAGTGCTACCATTACACCATGGGACAATCCTTTTTGTATGTCTTAGCTCTCTAAGACGATGCAAAGATACTGCTATTTGTTATTTCTGCAATATCTGGTCTCAAAAAATTACTTGGCGATAAGCAGAAAGTAGTTTTTCTTTCCCTTCTGTACAAGCAGGTATTTACCGCTTAGCAACGATTCAGTATTGATAATCAGATCGAAGCTTGTGAGCTTTTCCTTGTTAATGCTGATGCCACCTCCTTGAGTTAATTTTCTCATTTCTCCTTTAGAGGGGAAAACAGGGGCTTGATCAACTAATAAATCGACCGCTTTCGCTCCCTCTTCAAACCATTTTCTATCTACGTCGAAGGTGGGTACTCCCGCGAAGATGTCGAGAAGAGTCTCTTCGTCGAGTTTCTTGAGCGCGTCGGATGTGGAGTTTCCAAACAGGATGTTGGATGCGGCAACCGCATTGTCATATTCTTCACGGTTGTGCACCATTACGGTAATCTCTTCGGCAAGTCTCTTTTGCAACGGGCGCAGATGGGGGGCATCGGCTTGTTCTTGTACCAATGCTTGAATCTCTTCCTGAGTGAGGGATGTGAATATCTTGATGTATTTCTCCGCGTCGGAATCACTTACGTTGAGCCAGAATTGGTAGAATTTGTAGGGAGAGGTGTAGCGTGGGTCGAGCCAAACGTTTCCTTGCTCCGTTTTTCCAAATTTGCCACCGTCGGCTTTTGTTATTAGCGGACAGGTGAGCGCGAAGGCTTCGCCACCACATTTGCGACGGATCAATTCGGTTCCGGTAGTGATGTTTCCCCATTGGTCCGAACCTCCCATTTGGAGTTTGCAGCCATATTCAGCGTATAAATGGAAGAAGTCGTATCCTTGAAGAAGTTGATAGGTGAATTCGGTGAAGGAAAGCCCGGCACTGTATTCACCGCTTAGGCGTTTCTTAACCGAGTCTTTCGACATCATGTAGTTTACGGTGATGTGTTTTCCGACTTCACGGGCAAAATCCAAAAAGGTGAAGTCTTTCATCCAGTCGTAGTTGTTCACCAAAAGTGCGGCATTCGAAGCGTCCGAATCGAAATCGAGAAATTTAGCCAATTGCTTCTTAATTGATTCTTGATTGTGGCGCAGTGTCTCTTCGTCGAGCAGATTGCGTTCCTGCGATTTTCCTGAGGGGTCGCCGATCATACCGGTGGCTCCTCCAACAAGGGCAATGGGACGATGTCCCGCATGTTGGAAGTGACGAAGCATCATAACGCTCACCAAGTGACCGATATGCAGCGAGTCGGCCGTTGGGTCGATACCTACGTATGCTGATGTTTGTTCTTTTAGCAGTTGTTCTTCTGTGCCCGGCATCATGTCGTGGATCATGCCGCGCCACTTTAACTCTTCAACAAAATTTATTTTACTCATCGATTCAAAGTTTAATCGCGTCCTTTCGCGATGTTTTCGCGCCACAAAAGTACTAAATAGGTTTATGTTACTAAAATAAGGAGAGCTATTTTCTGTTTTTTGGAATGGTTAGGGGACAGGATCGTACCCGCTTCCTCCCCATGGATGGCACCTGAGCACGCGTCGAACCGCAAGATATAACCCTTTTATTGGGCCGTGCTTTTTGATTGCCTCAATGGCATAAGCGGAACATGTGGGATGAAAGCGACATACCGGCGGTTTGAGGGGGGAGATGAATTGCCGGTAGAAGTAGATCGGAGCGAGAAGGAGTAGGGTGAAAAACTTTTTCATGGTAGCTTTTCTGTTAGCTGTTTAAGCAGTTTGACCATTCGATCGTTGAGGTAAGAGAATGGTTTTATCTCTTTGTCGATATATACAAAGGCGATTTGCAGGGTGTACTCCTTGCATTGAAGCGCATCGGTCAATATTGATTTATTGAGGCGATAGGCCTCTTTTGACCGACGTCGGATTTTGTTTCTCCAAACGGCCCTTTTGAACCGTTTCTTGGCAACACTGATCAGGATGGAGGGGAGAGGCTGTTCGGTTTTGTCAATACGAACAAAGGCGATTCGGAATGGGTAAACCAATATCGAATCGCCGTTGGTGAAAAGATGATCGATGGCCTTCTTTCCAGAAAGCCTCTCTTCTTTTGTTAAACTGAATTTGCCACTCAATAGATAGTCCTCCTTATTTTGCCTCACGCATCGATAAACAGATATGAAGCATGGAATGCGATGTGGCTATCCGTGTTATTATTTTATGTGCTCTTTGAGAAATTTATCCAGCGCAGCCGTCATAGACGGTGCATCGGGACGCGGAGCCTCAATGTCGAGACGTAAGCCTGAGTCAACGATCGCTTTGGTTGTCGTTGATCCGAAACCACCAACAGCAATGTTGTCTTGTTTGAATTCGGGGAAGTTCTTGAACAGGGAGCTTACACCGATCGGACTGAAGAAAAGAAGAACGTCGTAGTCAAATACCTCTTCCTTCGTAAAGTCGTTACTTACGGTACGATACATGATGGCCGGCTTGAAGTTGATTTTGTGTTTGGTTAACACCTTGATCACATCATCATTGTGAACTTCGGGCAGCGGGAGAAGAAACTTCTCTTTGTTGTGTTTGTTCAAATAGTTGGGGAGATCGTCCAGTTTACCGGATTGGCCAAAAAAGATCTTACGTTTGCGATAAACGATATATTTCTGCAGATAAAGAGCTATACTCTCGGTTCCACAGAAGTATTTCATAGTGTCGGGAACAGTAAAACGATTTTCCGCGGCTAAACGGAAGAAATTGTCAATAGCAGTACGTGCCGTAAATACTACAGCGGTATACTCTTGAAAATTGATTCGTTGTTGACGGAACTCTTTCGAGGAGAGACCTTCAACCTTAATAAATGGGCGAAACACTACCTCTACGCCATACTTTTCAGCAATGTCGAAGTAGGGAGATTTCTCTGTTGTTGGACTTGGTTGCGAGACCAAAATCTTTTTTATATTCATGCACGAACTGTTTTTTAAAGCTATCGCAATTAAGCTATTAGAAAAATGATGCTTTTATACAGCAAGACAAAAGGTATCATTTCAAGGGCGCAAAGGTACAAAATCAAATAAAACCATGAATATAAATTACTAAAAAAAAGTCTAACTCCCTTATAAATAGCGATTACTTTTAACGAAATGACCACAAAAAGTCCGATGTAAATACCAATACTCTCAATTCCCCGGATATAAATCATGATTATTGTAGTAATAAATAGAACAATTCCCATTTCTCCCGAAAGAATGAGGTGATCCCGTAACCACATCCGAACATCCGATTCCGGAAGAAAGAGATTGCCAACGATGCGAACGACATTGATCCATAAAATATAGTAAACGCTGAATATTAGTGAGAATAGCAGCGACATGTAGAAAAAATGGCCCTCTTCGAAAGGATGGTTGAGTATGTGGCGAAAGAGAATAGTGGCAAAAATGCCTAAGGAGAGTATAAACTGCACGTTGAACAACCGATTGATGAGTTGATCATATGTGCCCGCTTTGGAAAATATGCTGGGACGCTCCTTTATGCTGAAAAGGAGTGATAGTCGGAATGAATGAACCGGTCCTCCCAACATATATCCCACGACAATCAGGGCGAAGCAAATCAATAGAATGATTGCTACGCCACTGTCGCGAGAGATGTCTATCATGCGTTCTATCCCTTCCATTTAATGCAATAAAATAGAAGTAATCGGTTTGATTGATTTATTTGGAGCTAATTCCGAATTCTTTTTGAATTGCCTCCACGTAGTCCAGTTTTTCCCATGTGAAGAGTTCGACCTCTTTGGAGATAGGTTCGTCCAGATAGCGCGAAGTAAACACTTTTGTTACGGTTTCGGGAGTTCGTCCCATATGTCCGTAGGCCGCTGTTCCCTGATAGATAGGGTTGCGCAACTTCAATCTCTCTTCGATTGCCTTCGGACGCATGTCGAACAATTTACTCACTTTATCGGCGATTTCAGAGTCATTCAGGTTTACTTTCGCTTTTCCGTATGTATTTACGTAGAGATTGATAGGCTCTGCTACACCGATGGCATAGGATACCTGAACAAGAATCTCATCTGTCACTCCGGCAGCCACCATATTTTTTGCAATGTGACGTGCCGCGTAAGCCGCCGAACGGTCCACTTTCGAGGGGTCTTTGCCTGAGAAAGCTCCGCCGCCGTGAGCGCCTTTTCCACCGTAAGTGTCCACAATGATCTTACGACCGGTCAGTCCGGTGTCACCGTGAGGACCTCCGATCACAAATTTACCTGTCGGATTAACGTGCAGAATGAATTTGTCGTCGAAAAGAGCTTCAATATCATTTGGAAACTTAGCGATGGTACGTGGGATCAAGATGTTCTTCACATCGTTGTAAATGGTATGGAGCATCTGTTCGTCCGCCTTCGCCTGTGCTTCGAAAGAGTTGTCCGCGGGGGTAATAAACTCATCGTGCTGTGTCGATACCACAATGGTATGAATGCGCACGGGCTTTCCTTTGGCGTTGTATTCGATAGTTACCTGTGATTTGGAGTCGGGGCGAAGGTACGACATAACCTTTCCTTCGCGGCGAATAGCAGCCAGCTCAATTAGGAGTTGATGGGCGATATCAAGCGATATAGGCATGTAGTTGGCTGTCTCGTTAGAAGCGTAGCCAAACATCATTCCCTGGTCACCTGCCCCTTGATTCATCTCGTCGGTTCTTTCCACTCCGCGGTTTATATCAGCCGATTGCTCGTGAATGGCTGAAAAGACTCCGCATGAGTCTCCGTCGAATTTATACTCACTTTTTGTATATCCGATTCGATTGATTACTCCTCTGGCTACTTCAGGCAGATCGATGTATGCCTTCGATTTCACCTCTCCGGCCAATACTACCTGTCCGGTGGTTACTAATGTCTCACATGCTACTTTGGAAGTTGTGTCCTGCGCGAGGAATTCATCCAGAATCGCGTCAGAGATTTGATCGGCCACTTTGTCGGGATGACCTTCGGAAACTGATTCCGATGTAAATAGATAATTCATAATTTCACCTTGTTAAAGCATTAAACATACACTTTTGTCCGGTTCGGCGGACTTCACACTTGAAATTATGGGGAAAAAAGAGAATTGAACTATGCGGAATGCACTAATTAAAGAGGATATGCTCTCTTTAGCATTTTTTACTGTGGTTGCAAGCGGTCAAATCCATCCACCCATTATTTTCGTTGCAAAGTTACAACAAAAAAATCAAAATCGACCCTCTTTCCCCTTTAATCCATAGGATTAATACTTTTCAAGATTGTTTCAGAAATGATAATTCGGTTTGTTTCTCTCTTGTTTTGTTTTTGTTCTTTCATAGATTTTCTATCTTTGTTATTGATTTATAGGTAGATGCGTTCTTATTTCTGTGCATATGCAATTTCTTTGAGAAAACAAATCCACCCAAATTCATTTTAGATTTATTTTAATATAGAAATTGTTCATTGATAATAATGTGAAGAAAATGATTCTCTTGCGGAGTTAGATAGTAGATCTTGCAGTATGTTTATTGAGTTCTGAAAGATTGTCTCAAAAGTTGCATGAGTCGGTTATCACTCCTTTCTCTAAATCGGTAAAGCAGGGATCGTGCAGCAGAAAAAATAGTCTGCATGGGATCATCTTTGATTGAGAGCATTCTTGCGGATTCTCTATCGACAAAGTGGCACGAATGATGGAGAAATACGGATTGGAGATTACCACACGATAACATTGTTGATGTTCTCTAACAGATTTTTTGTGTAGAGATGACCTCTACTTATTAAGAAATGTATTAACTCGGAGGGAGATATTCTTAAAATATTGAGATAAACTGCAGATATCTATTAAATACTTTGAATCTTCTTTGATGCCCTATTTCCGGCATTGCCTGTTCGTAAAAAAACGTTTATCTTTGTCAAGTGCCAATTTGCTGATTAATTGATTGATTTAACTCCCAAATGAAACCTGATAAAACCAAGATTACCACAATTGTGTCCGTTTCTGTAGCTGTTGTCTATACGATTGTCTTAATTGTATGGATAAGCTATAATCCTCATAGCAATCTTTCTATTCAGGTACCTGGGGCTGACAATCGACCCGAAGGAACCGCTCGAGCGATCGACGATGTTCGTATCGGGGAGCATTTTATGCAGTACGAAACGCTCGAAACCACCTTAACCGGAAAATGGACCGGGTTCAGGGGGGCTGATTGCGATAATATTGCTCGAAAAGGAGAGAAACTAACACTCAAAGAGGGCGATTTTCCCGCGATTTGGACCGTTGAAACGGGTGAGGGCCATGCGGCTCCTGCCATTTATGACGGTCGTGTTTATCTCTTGGATTATGAAGAATCATTGAGTTCCGATATGCTCCGTTGCTTTTCGTTGGAGACAGGTAAGGAGTTGTGGAGGCGTTGGTATCGAGTTCCGATGAAAAGAAATCACGGCTTCTCTCGT
>JBKEBB010000373.1:0-2010 GCA_047972845.1 Bacteroidales bacterium | reverse complement strand
TCAATAAAAAAGCACCTGCAATTACTTGCAAGTGCTTTTTGGGGTGTGGTCCCACCTGGGCTTGAACCAGGGACCCCCTGATTATGAGTCAGATGCTCTAACCAACTGAGCTATAGGACCGATTGATCTCGTTACTGAATCAATTTGGGTGCAAAGATACTACATATCACCATTTATACAATACCCCTACTCCAAAAAATTGCACCTCATGCAAGCAGAAATGGTTGATTGAGAAAATTGAAATAAGAAAGCCTACGCTTCTATTTATAGATTAATGATGTGAGTAAAGATTCTTCAAACACCTCATTGGCCACATCCAACAGATCTGACGATGTGATCTTATCGATCCTTCCAAACAATTCCTCCAACGAATCAAATTTATTGAATCGAAGAAACGATTTCCCCATACTGAGAGAAAGGTTCTCGCGGTTGTCCGTACTTACTCCTATTTGTCCATACACCTGCTTCTTCGCGGCTTCGAGCTGGGCGGTAGTGAGCCGTTCGTTGCGAAAACGACGCAACTCCTTATATACACCGTTCAAACAACGCTCCACATTTTTCGGATCGCATCCGAAATAGACTGAAAACACTCCGGTATCGGTAAACGACACAAACGAAGATTCCACATTATATACCCATCCCCTCTTTTCGCGCAACGCTACGTTGAGTCGGCTATTCATGCCCGGTCCACCCAATATATTATTCAATAAATAAAAGGAGCTCCTGCGCATCTCTTCGTATAGACCAAAAGCCCTATTTCCGATGATGGCATGGCACTGATGCGTATCCTTGGCGATAACCTCTTTCCTCGGAGTATAACTTTCAGGCGCGAAACGAGGATGCGCACCAAAACGCGCCTCAATCCCTTCGGTAAATTTGTGAATCAAATGAGTTACTTTCTTGAAATCGATTCGTCCCAACGAAAAAAACACAATTTCCGAAGGGAGATAGGTTCTTGACACAAAAGAGGAGACGGCCTCTGAAGAAAAAGCTTCAATCGTATTTTCCTCTCCCAATATATTACGTCCCAACTCATGTCCGTTAAAAAGCATATTTTCAAACTCGTCAAAGATTAATTCCGAAGGATTGTCTTTATAGGAGTTGATCTCGTCCAACACCACCTCTTTCTCTTTCTCAATTTCAGAGGAAGGAAAAATGGAATGAAACAGGATATCACTCAACAGCTCTACTCCTCTTTCAAAATGGGGCTCTAAAAAGATTGAATAGACAAATGTATCCTCTTTGGTGGTGTACGCGTTAATCTCTCCTCCCACACTCTCCATTCGGTTCAAAATGTGATGCGATCTCCGTTTGGACGTTCCTTTAAAGAGCATATGCTCGGTAAAATGAGCCATTCCATACTCGGCAACCAATTCGTCGCGGGTTCCTGCATTGACCGCATACCCGCAATAACAAACCGGAGTGTCGGCAGGGAGATGTACGATTCGAATTCCGTTGGGTAACGTATATGATTGATATTCCATCTGTTTTTATCATTAAATTGGGGGCAAAGGTACATCTAATTTCCCATTTCGCTGATTCCCTATCGTTTCAGCTTCTACTTTTTGTCAACACCCCTTCGTGAAACATGAATACAAGATGTGGTGGATTATTGTCGTATTGTTTCCGACTAATGTCGGTATTGCCCCTTGGATCAGATCGCATTGATCAAACAAATCCGAAGGTTCCTCTGTGCGGTGTACACCGCGATCCACTACGGTGTACAGGATACAGGATTGCGGTGTACACCGCAGTCAGAAAACAAAGACTCCTCATTATATATAGATATATACCTCACTAATTAACACAACGGTCGATCATCCTACTATCAATACACAAAACAAAAAGGAGCCCAAATCCTATTTTCTAATTGAAGATACATCAATATCTTCGTTGCAAAATTCATCTTACGAATATTATGATCCTTCAAAAAAAAACGGTTACTTTGCGAACTGCCGGCGGTTGTTATTTGACTGAACAACCATCCGACCTACAGAACAATAAGTTTGA
>JBKEBB010000340.1:0-3887 GCA_047972845.1 Bacteroidales bacterium | reverse complement strand
GATTATCAATCATTCGTTTAAACGAAAATTGTCGTGTAAATTTGCAAAATGAATCATCGTTACTTCATCTACCTTCAATACGACGGCACTCAGTATCACGGCTGGCAAACCCAACCGAACGCACCCTCTGTACAACAAACCATCGAAGAGGCGTTAGCGCTTATTCTTCGCAATGAAATACCCATTGTGGGTGCGGGACGTACCGACACCGGAGTACACGCTCGCCTGATGGTTGCCCATTTCGACCTGACAGCCCCTCTCTCCTCGCCTTCCGAAACAGCGGAACGCCTCAACAGAGTGTTGCCTCACGATATAGCCATTGACCGGATTGTTCGGGTCAAGCCCGATGCGCATGTCCGATTTGACGCACTCTCGAGAAGTTACGAATACACCATCGTTACCAAGAAAAGTCCCTTTGAACGCAAATATGCCACCAAAGTGCACGGAACACTCGATTTTGAGGCGATGAACCAAGCAGCGCGACAACTGCTTCTCTACACAGATTTCACCAGTTTCAGCAAGTTGCATACCGATGTAAAGACAAACAATTGTAAGGTGACGCAGGCCGAGTGGATTAAGAGGGGCGACACATGGGTGTTTTGCATCACGGCCGATCGGTTTTTAAGAAACATGGTTCGTGCCATTGTAGGCACACTGTTGGATGTGGGAAGGGGAAAGATGAACATCGATCAGTTTCGAGAAATAATAGAGATCAAAGACCGATGTCGAGCCGGGTCATCCGCTCCCGCGGAAGGACTCGCGTTGATCGCGATAGACTATCCTGATCTCCTCTTCGACACGGAAGAGAATCCGGTCTAAGAAGCCATCGATCAGTAAAACAGATCCAACTGTAGGAGACAAATAAATAACCGTAAATTGATAGTACATATGAGAAAGATTGTGTTGACCCTCCTTTTTTCAATAGTGGTAGGGATAAGCTATGGTTCTGAGTTTGGAGTATGGAATCTCGCTTGCGACTCCAAAACAAACCCGGTGGGAGTTTCGCTCAGCGAAATTACATTTAGCTGGGAACCTCAATCGAATGTGCGCCATGCGTTTCAAACCGGCTATCGAATAGGAGTATCTTCCTCGATGGATAATCTGATAAAAAACCGTTTCGATGTATGGGACTCAAGAAGAGTAGAATCAAACAAATCGGTACAGATTCCGTATGGGGGAGCAACAAGCCTCAAACCGGCTACCAAGTACTATTGGAAAGTGATGGTGTGGGGAGCGAAAAGAGGAGGCTCCCGTTGGAGTGAGCCCGCCACATTCGTAACAGCCCTTTCAAACAAAGCGGACTGGAAAAATGCTCGCTGGATAGGATTGGAAGAGATGCCGGAAGAGGAGCGGGTAGTTCCGGGTATTCACAACTTGGGCAATCCAAAATTTCAGAATAAACTGAATAAACGAGCACAAGTCCCCTACTTCAGAAAGGATCTGACTCTTCGGAAAACAGTGCGTGAAGCGTACCTCTTCATTTCGGGTTTGGGCCATTATGAAGCCTATATCAATGGAAGTAAGGTGGGCGATCATTTTCTTGCACCGGGATGGACAGACTACGACAAGCGGGTGCTGTATAACGTATATGACGTATCGAAACTACTCAACGCGGGAAGAAATAGCCTTTCGACAATCGTTGGAAACGGTTTTCACTATATAAACCGTGAGCGGTACCTCAAACTGGGCATCGCGTTCGGCTACCCAAAGATGATTGCTCGTTTGAAGGTGGTGTATGACGACGGTACGGAAGAGAACATCGTAACCGACAAAACATGGAGAGCCACCCCCTCCCCCATTACATTTAGCAGTATATACGGAGGAGAAGATCACAACGCGCTTCGCGAGCAAAACGGATGGAATAAGAGAGAATTCAACGCGTCGTGGTGGTCGTTTGCCAACGAAGTGAAAGCTCCGGCAGGAGAATTGCACCCTGAAACCGACTATCCCGTACGCCTCTTCGAATCGTTTCCTCATACAATAGTCCACGCCATCGGTGACGGACGATGGACCTATGATTTTGGACAAAACGCGTCGGGAATCATACATGTGAAGATACGAGGTAAACGTGGTCAGCAAATCAAGTTCTATCCGGCCGAATTGGTTCACCTCAACAAAACCCCCAATCAACAAGCATCAGGGGCTCCCTACTTCTACACCTACACCTGCAAGGGAGAGGAAGTGGAAGAGTTCACCCCCAAATTCAGCTACTATGGCTTCAGATACGTGACTATTGAAGGGGCAAAACCCGCAGGAGTTACGGCGGGAGAAGAACCGGTAATCGAGGAGATATACCTTATGCACAATCGAAACGCATCGCCCAAAGTGGGGGCTTTTGAATGTTCGAACGATCTTCTCAATCGGATCTACTCACTGATCGATTGGGCTATTAAAAGTAATTTTCAGAGTGTTCTCACCGATTGTCCGCACAGAGAGAAGTTAGGATGGTTGGAACAAACACATCTGATGGGCAATTCCATCCGATACAACTATTCGCTCTATCATCTCTACCGAAAACAGATCTACGACATGATCGACGCGCAGACGGAAAGCGGACTTGTGCCAGACATCGCGCCCGAATATGTAGAGTTTGAAGGAGGATTCCGCGATTCGCCCGAATGGGGCAGCGCGGCAGTGATACTACCTTGGATGGTATATAAATGGTATGGTGATCCCACCCTTTTGTCGGTGGCCTATCCGATGATGGGCAAATACGTGGAGTATCTAAAAGGGAAGTCAGACAACCACCTTGTATCGCATGGGTTGGGAGATTGGTTTGACTATGGTCCGAAACAACCGGGAGTAGCCCAACTGACACCTATATCGCTCACGGCTACCGCCATCTACTTTTACGATGTTAAACTACTCGCGGAGATAGCCGGAGTATTGGGTAAAACGGAAGATCAGAGTAGATACACCGTATGGGCGGAAGAGATCAAGAAACAATTCAACAAAACGTTTTACGACGATGCAAAGAAGAGTTACTCCACCGGAAGTCAAACCGCTCTTGCCATGCCGTTGTGTGTCGGACTGGTAGAGGAGTCGAACCGAGAAGGAGTATTCAACACACTCAACGAAACACTTAAAAGAGAAAACTACGCGTTGACGGCGGGAGATGTAGGATTTCATTATCTGGTATCGGCATTGAGCGAGGGGGGATTCTCGGAGAGTCTGTATAAAATGATCAACCGCGACGATGTGCCGGGATATGGATATCAGTTGGCAAAAGGAGCAACCGCGTTGACCGAGTCGTGGCCTGCTCTGGAAAATGTATCCAACAACCACCTGATGTTGGGACATATCATGGAGTGGTTTTACACCTGTCTGTTAGGAATCAACGATGCTCCTGACGCGGTGGCAAGCGACAAACTGATCATTGCCCCGATGCCCGTAGGCGATCTGACCTCGGCAAAGGGTCACTATCACTCACCCAGAGGAAAGATCGTGTCCGAATGGAACAAAACAGATAACAGTTTTACCTTAAAACTGACTATTCCGGATAATACGGAGGCGGAAGTGATTATCCCCGAAGGATACTCCAACGTGCTTGAAAGCGATCAACCGATACAAGGGAGAAGGGACATTCAGGTGATCAAAATGGAAGGCGACGCGCGCTTTAAGATAGGGGGAGGCAAATACGAGATCAAAGCCACTAAATAAGCCCAATGTACTGAGGACGATTTTGATCGACGGAACGGTCGAAACCAACAAATACCGTTCTACCCTCTCCATTAATAAAACGATAGAGTCGCTGCGAAACATAGTATTGCCCGTAAAGTGATGACACTTCAGCGGGCTACTCTTTTTTATACGATTTCACATCGCAATATGGAAGACGGTAAAGAGAAAACCCGGCCATCAACCAGATCCGTTGCGCCTCAAACAGG